>PMDM01000473.1 GCA_003155565.1 Methylococcaceae bacterium
AGGTGTCCATATACGGATTCGCCGAAAGGCAATACGCCTTACCAACCTAAACCACACCACCATTGAATATTGGGGTTCTCCTCACTCGCAACCTACTTTATAAAACAGGAGGAGGCAATATTTAGGTTGCGCGGTCGGCGTTATCAACCAAAATCTTTAAATTCTGGCCTGGGCGCAGTCCTTTGGAGCCTGCTGCTGGGTTGTATTTACGCAGATCGTTTAAAGAAACGCCGAACTTTCTAGAAAGTTGCATTAATGAATCGCCACGTTTTACCGTATAGCGGATGAGACGGGTTGGGGATGCGGAGGCGACTTGTTGTCCGCCGCCTTTTATGACCAGCTTTTGCCCAAGCCTAAGGTTGCTGTTGGCTGATATGTTATTCCAAGAAGCTATGCTATTTCGACTGACTGCAAAGCGTTTGGAGACGTTAAAAAAGGTGTCGCCTTTTTTGACAACGTAGACTTGACCGCCTGATGTTTTAGTATTCGCAGTTCTGCTTATCTGCTTAATTGCGGCTGTATGGCTTGATGTTGGAATTTTTAGATAAGCGCCAGAATTAACGCTGCTTTTAGATAAGCGATTGATTTGTCGTAAATTATCAACTGTGGTATCATGATTCCTGGCGATGGTAGACAAAGTTTCGCCACGATGTACCTGGTATTGCTGGGTTGGTGTTGGTGAAAAATAATGTTTCGCGGGGATAATCTCACGTCTACGCTGGTTTTCGTTTCTTTCTTCTTCATCCCGCATTCTTTGCGCCAACAACTCATTTTGGCGAATTTTTTCAGCTAACAGCTCTTCATCACGCTGTCTTTGATCGACTCTTTCTTCAAAAGGTAAACGCGCCAAGTTTTGCTTGAATGACTGGACGCGATGGGATGGGACTAACAGGCGATGCGGGCCATCAGGGGCGGTGCTGCCTTTTTTGAAGCAGGGATTTAATTTCAAGAACTGGCTGAGCGGGGTTTGGGCCAGTTCGGCCGCTTTGTCTATATCCAGTTGAGAACCGACATTAACAATTTCGCAATAAGGTTTGTTGGGGATATTTTGTAAACGGATGCCATACTGTTCTGCATTGGCGAATAATTTGGCAATCGCCAATAACCGTGGTACATAATCTTCTGTTTCTTTGGGAAGACTCAATGACCAATAGTCGGTTGGCAAGCCTTGGTAATCGTTGCGGTTGATGGCTTTAGCAATATTGCCCTTGCCATAGTTATAGGATGCTAAGGCGAGAAAAAAGTCGCCGTTAAAGGTTTCACTCAGCTCTTTTAGGAATGTAGTTGCTGCAACTGTTGAGGCATAGACATCGCGGCGGCCATCGTACCAGGAGTTTTGTTCAAGCCCGAACAGGCGGCCAGTTGACGGGATAAATTGCCAAAGTCAAGAGGCTGCGCTTCTGGAGTAAGCTTCGGGGATGAAAGCGCTTTCGACGACGGGCAGCAAAGCTAACTCACCGGGTAGGTTTTTCGCCTCAATTTCATCCAAAATAAGGTGCATATAAGGCGCAGCACGTTCTTGAACTCTGGCGATGTAATCGGGGTGGCTCAGGTAATAACTTAATTCCCTGTCTATACGCTCATTATCGACTTCTGGTAGCGAGTATAGGGAAATCATCCTTTCCCAGACGGTGTCGTGGCGGGAAAAAAGATTCTTTACCCGTTTTTGGAAATGTAAGCGTGGTCGTTGCTTTGCCGAGCTGGCATAAGGCGTTGAAGCGACAGCTGAATCAGAACCATTGACGACTAGGGGTTCTTTTGGCACATCGGAACAGCCCGTAACGATCAGTGCAATTGAAAGGAATAAAAATTTTACTGACCTGTTAGAATTGTTACGCATTATCTAACCCATTAACGTAAAGTTTAAATATAGAATAGTTTCATTGTAGCTTGTTTTTATTGAAAAATCTAAATTTATGTTTGAGTGTGTATAAGCCATGAAACGCGATTTCCTGTTTGCTTACTACGAAACCCCACGAGGCAAGCTTTTAAGAGACCTTGAGGTCGATTATATGCAGAGCGCCATCGTTGTGAGCTGCAAACAAACTATTTTGCAAGTCGGTGGTTTAGGCTGGGAAAACGAGTTCATCGACTGCACACTTTACACAAATTATACGATACTGGACGCAAAAAACCTAGGTTATCAAGGCGCAAGAAAAATCCGTGCGAAGTCATACCATTTGCCCTTGCAATCCGACAGTGTCGACATGATTATATTGCCACATATACTGGAGTTTGATGCCTACCGCTTCCAGACCATGCGCGAGGTGGAGCGGGTTTTAAAGCCGGAGGGGGCAGTCGTTATTATTAATTTTAATCCTTGGAGTATTTGGGTTAGGTATCAGTATCTTTGGGATAAGCGCTTAGCCGATTCATGGAAAGGTCATTTTATCCGCCGTTCAAGGGTTGTCGACTGGTTAAAGCTGTTGAATTTTGAAGTGACGATGGTCTCTCAATTTAATCTGGATTCCATCAAAACGACACATTTCAAAATGTCCAATGGCTTTTCCTTGTCGGCAACTGCTTATGGGGTTAAGGCTATCAAAAGGCGGTATAATTTGATCCCTTTGACTCCCGTGAAAAATTTGAACCCACGTTTGGCGCTAGCAAGTTCCGCTATGACCAGTCACCAGCTAAAAAAAAATGAGTGATCCAGTCATTATCTATACCGACGGCGCGTGCCGTGGCAATCCTGGGCCGGGTGGCTGGGGTGCAGTCCTTAGCTATAAAGGCAATACCAAGGAGCTTTACGGCGGCGAACGCGAGACGACTAATAACCGTATGGAGCTTTTGGCAGTCATCAATGCGCTGGAAGCATTGACCAAGCCTAGCCCCGTTCAGATAAACAGCGATTCGAAATATGTTCTGCAAGGCATTACCGAGTGGATNNGCATCGTATTGAATGGCTTTGGGTAAAAGGCCATTCCGGCGATAAAGGTAACGACAGGGCTGATGAGTTGGCTAATCTTGGGATAGATATGCTGGTCAATCAATCTGAGGCAAATAGCGGCTAATTTAGTAAGATGCCTATTTCTTATTCATCAAATCTTTAAGGTTAGCAAAGGGATTATGACCTGCACCCGCTGTATCCTTTGAAGATGCCGTTTTTGCATTGCCAAACCGCGTTTCCTCATAGCGTTGATGCTCATTATCATGACAATAAAGGCACAGCAATTCCCAGTTGCTGCCATCTGCTGGGTTATCGTCGTGATTATGATTTCTATGGTGAACGGTTAGTTCACCAAGGTTCTTGTGGTCAAATTCACGAGTACATCGCCCACATATCCAGGGATAAAGTTTCAGGGCTTGCCCACGATAAGATTGCTCCCGTAATTCCTGATTGCGCCGGGCTTCGGTAACAATCTGGGCTGATTTGTTGGTGTCGATTTGGGTTTTCTTTACAGTCACATTGTTATCTCTTCAAGCTTGAGTAGCTTCACTTTAATCTCTACAACGCATTTTGCCAGCCACCAAGGATATTAGCAACTACGGCTTAAATAACCCAGCACTTTACTTAGAAACTAAATAGGACTAAAATAGTCCTCAATTACTTGGAGCAGTGCATGTTACGCTTAAGCAAACTCACCGATTACGCGACAGTCATACTAAGCCATATCGCAAAAGAGAGCGGTCAAACGCATTCTGCAATGGGCGTGGCGGACGCAACTGGCATTGCGTTGCCGACTGTCAGCAAGGTATTGAAAATATTGGTGAATGCCAATGTATTGGTGTCAACACGCGGGATCAAGGGCGGCTATGCCTTGGCTAGGCCACCTGAAAATATTTCCGTGGCTGACGTGATCAGCGCGTTGGAAGGGCCGATTGCCTTGACCGAGTGCAGCATTTCCCATGAAGGTTGTGAACAGGCTTCGGGTTGTGGCATCAGTGCCAATTGGGGCTTGATTAACCAGGCCATCCAACATGCGCTGGAAGCGGTAACCCTGGCGGATATGATTAAGCCAATTAACGTACCCCAAGAGTTTTTGATTCCTGTTTCCAGTTTATATCGTTCAATTTAGAGTTAGCCATGTCTGCAAGCGCAAAAGAAATCAATACCCTGATTAACAAAACCTACAAGCAAGGCTTTGTCACCGAACTAGAAACCGACACGTTCCCCGTTGGCCTGGATGAGTCAGTTATCCACAAGCTGTCTAAAGTCAAGAATGAACCGGATTTCATGCTGGAGTACCGTTTGAAAGCATTTCGGCATTGGCAAACCATGAAGTCGCCGGAGTGGGCTTTCGTCAAGTTTGATCCCATTGATTATCAGGCGATTAGCTATTATTCCGCACCCAAACGCAAAGAAGACGGGCCCCAAAGCCTGGATGAAGTCGATCCGCAGGTTTTGGAAGCCTACAAAAAGCTCGGTATTCCGTTGGATGAACAGGAACGTCTGGCCGGCGTTGCGGTGGATGCGGTATTTGATAGCGTGTCGGTGGCAACCACATTTAAAGGCAAACTGAAAGATGCCGGGGTGATTTTCTGCCCGATTTCCGAAGCCTTGCGCGACCATCCCGATTTAATCAAGCAATATCTCGGTTCAGTTGTGCCACATACCGATAATTACTTTGCGGCTTTAAATGCGGCGGTGTTTACCGATGGATCATTCGTTTATATTCCCAAAGGCGTGCGCTGCCCGATGGAATTGTCCACGTATTTCCGCATCAATGCCGCCAACACCGGACAGTTTGAACGCACCTTGATTATTGCCGATGAAGGCAGTCACGTTAGCTACCTTGAAGGCTGCACTGCGCCGATGCGCG
>PMDM01000419.1 GCA_003155565.1 Methylococcaceae bacterium
CCTTAGCCCTGAAGTTTTATCCCCGAGCTGATGCCAGACCCGCCCGTCGGCATCAGGAACCAGACTGGGTTGAGCTGCATCAGGAACTCAAGAAAAAGGGTGTCACCAAGCAATTGCTGTGGGAGGAATATACCCAGCAGTTTCCGAACCGCTGTTATAGTTATTCGCAGTTTTGTGCCCGCTNNTCGATTATGCCGGCCCCACGGTGCCAGTGGTGTGTGCTGCTAGCGGTGAAATACGCACGGCGCAAATCTTTGTGGCGGTGTTGGGTGCCTCCAATTACACCTATGCCGAGGCGACCTGGAGCCAGGGCCTGCCCGATTGGTTGGGCAGCCATGTCCGGGCCTTTGAGTTTTTCGGCGGTACACCCAAGCTGCTGGTGCCGGATAACCTTAAAAGCGGTGTCAATAAAAGCTGCCGTTACGATCCGGAATTGAATCCCAGCTACCAGCAACTGGCGGCCCATTATCAGGTCGCCGTGGTACCGGCCCGGCCTTATAAACCGAAGGACAAAGCGAAGGTCGAAGTGGGCGTCCAGATTGTGGAACGTTGGATTCTGGCTAAATTGCGGCACCAAACCTTCTTCTCTTTGGCTGAGCTGAACCATTGCATCCATGTTCTAGTGGCGGATTTAAACCTAAAGCCGTTTAAGCAATGGCCTGGGAATCGTCGGCAATGGTTTGAAACCCTCGACCAACCTGCCTTGGCGGCTTTACCTACGCAGGCCTACCAGTTTGTCGCCATTAAAAAAGCACGGGTCAATATTGATTACCACATCAGCTATGACCTGCATCTTTACTCGGTGCCGCATTATTGTGTCGGTGAGCAGATTGAACTTTATATCGGCGATAAAGTGCTGGACGTGTACCTCCACGGCAAACGCATTGCCAGCCATGTCCGTCGGTTTCATCCCGGCACATCCACTCAGGCAGCACACATGCCGGAACGGCATGTCAAACACCAGCAATGGACGCCCGGACGGTTGTTGAACTGGGCGCAGTCGATTGGGCCGGATGTGCTCGCCTGGGTTAAAACACAATTACAGCGCAAACCGCATCCTGAACAAGCTTACCGGGTCTGTCTTGGCTTATTGAACCTGAGCCGTTCTTATCCGGCTGAACGCTTAAACCGAGCCTGTGCCCTCGCCAACCAAAAGGCGTTGTTCAAATTGAAAAACGTGAAGGCTATTTTGCAAAGCAACCTGGATCAATTACCGGAATCCGTACCGGTACAAACCGCCTTGTTGCCGCAAGACCATGAAAACATCCGGGGTGCGGCCAGTTTTCACTGAACACTCATTAAAAAAACCAATACCGAGGACAGCCATGATTGAATCCCTGCTCAACCAATTACGCCAACTTAAACTCAGCGGCATGGTAGCCGAACTACAAAGCCAACGGGAACAGCCCGGTACCTATGAAGGGCTGGCTTTTACCGAGCGCTTGCAATTATTGATTGACCATGAAGACCAGGAACGCCAGCAACGCAAACAAGACCGGTTACTGCGCCTTGCTCAGTTTAAACTCAACGCTTACCCCAAGGACATTGATTATCAGAATGCCCGCGGTTTAAAGCAAGCGCAGATGGCTTCACTTCTGCAATGCGACTGGATCAACAAAGCCCAGAATCTGTTGTTGACCGGCCCCTGCGGCAGCGGGAAAACCTATATTGCCTGTGCGCTCGGCCATCAGAGACCGTGAAAGAATTCAACCCAGAATTTTGATAAAATATAGCCATATACGATTGAATAAAAAGGGGAAATGCTTTGAGAAAGTACAAGTCAGGTACAAGTCGCCAGCAAACGGCATTGTTGCCGCCGAGCGTTGATGAGTATGTTTCCGAAGGCAACCCGGTGCGGGCGATAGATGCCTATGTGGACACATTGGATTTGGCGTTCATGGGCGTTAAAAACAGCCAGGCCGGTAGCCATGCAGGGCAACCTGCCTACCATCCTAGGCTATTGATCAAGCTCTATCTCTATGGCTACTTGAACGGTATCCGCAGCAGCCGTAAATTGGAGCGGGAGGCGGGCCGAAACCTGGAAGTCATTTGGCTAGTCGAAGGCTTAAATCCGGTTTACAAAACGATCGCCAATTTCCGTAAGGACAACAGCCAGACGCTGACGGCGATCAACAAAGATTTTATCTTGTTGTGCAAACAACTCGGGCTGTTTGCGGGCGAAACCGTCGCGGTCGACGGCAGTTTTTTTAAGGGCAATGCCAGTAAGGACAGCATATACACCGAAAAGGCCCTGGCACGCGACCTATTGGAGCTGGACAAGAAAATAGCCGCGTACCAAGCGGAACTCGATGCCCAAGACCGGCGGGACGACCAAAGCGGCCTGGGCAGTTTGGTTGAAGACAGCCAGCTACAGGAGAAAATCGAAAAGCTTAAAGACCGGCAAGCAGGGAAACAAGCCTTGCAACAACAATTGGCAAACTCATCCGACAGCCAATTGTCAACGGTTGACAAGGATGCGCGGTTGCTCAGCAAAAACGGCAAATCAGTGGCTGGCTACAATGTGCAGATCGTCGTTGACAGCCACCACAAACTGATCGTGGCGCAAGAGGTCACCCAAGACAGCAGCGACATCAAGCAGCTTAGCCCTATGCTGGAAAAGGCGCAGGCGGTTTTGCAGTCCGGCCAGCTTAACGGGTTGGCCGATGCGGGATATTATAGTTTCGAGCAGTTGAAACAGGCCGACGACAAAGGCATAGCGATTTATGTGCCTGTCCCCAAAAGCGATGGCAGGGCTGTCAACAAAGGCGTGTTTGCCCGCGAACGGTTCAGTTACGACCCAGGCACCGACAGCTAGCGCTGCCCCAATGGCGGGCAGTTGCACCGTAGCGGCGGCCTGAAGGAACGCCAGGGGCGACGGGTATGGACATACCGCAGCAAAGCATCAATGTGTAACAGTTGCTCGATCCGCGGCCAATGCCTGGGCGAGAAAACATCGCGCAGGGCCATAGAACGCTGGGAACACGAACACTTGGTCGAACAGCACAAACAGCGCATGCAAGGCGCGCGTGGCATCATGAAGCAACGGAGCGGGATGGTCGAACATCCTTTCGGCACCTTAAAGCACCGGGCGGGCATGCACCATTTCCTGATGCGGGGGCTTGAAAAATGCAGGGGTGAATTTGGCCTGATGACGCTCTGTTACAACTTTACCCGCGTGCTTAATCTGCTAGGTGCCGATAAGCTAAGGGAATATTGCCTACAGCGGGCAAAACACGGGTTTGAAAGCCCACTTATGGCGTGAAGGAAGCCATGTTTTTGGGTCTTTTTTCTCTATCACGCCAAACAATTACGCAAATGCTAATTGGGAGGTATGAAAAATAAATGCAAATTTTTCAACCTTTGTTTTTGGGATTCTTTCACAGTCTCAGCAGGCCATTTTCACAGGCACGGCAGCCATATTTGACCTGCACATGCACGATGATCTTGATTCGTGCCGGAATGATTTCCAACTGCTCGGACTGGTTTTCACCCGCTTCATGCAGGGCATGGCC
>PMDM01000277.1 GCA_003155565.1 Methylococcaceae bacterium
ACTCTGACTGAATCGCATCTCTCGCAAGGGTTGGGGACTTCCCACATCATCAATAGGTCGCCGTATACGAACCGGATGTGGCTGAGAAGAACGCGTATTCGATGCCTTTGATTGTCTGTATCGTGTAGCTCACTGAAGTCCCATTCTGAATAATACCATTGAGAACAGCGTTCCCGAATTTCGTGGGGAGCATGGCACGCAAGTTACGCGCTCGAGGATCGACTGCAATAGTGAAGCCCAGACTTTTTCCATCCCAAGTGATCGAGCTAAACGATGAGCTATTGCGACCGTCCAACCAGTTAACCATCTGCTGGCCAGAAACTATTGGCACTCCACGAGCCTGAGCAGATGCAACCACCTGATCGGAGCCATCATATGACCAACCATAGTAATTATCCGAGTGCATGTTGACGACAAAACCACCGTAAAAGCCCAGCGGCCCATTCGCTGCGTCAAGGAACGAATCAACAATAGTACGGATAGCGCTTACACCTTGCCCATTGTCGTCTGTTATCTGGGTACCGGCATTGTAGCTGTCGAGAAATGAGGTCATGATACCACTCGTATCGACTTGTGCGAAGCGCATCATCATTGCCGAGCCCATTTGATAGCCTGGGTTAATGGTTGCCCAGCCTAATGGGCCGTAATAGATATCAGTATCCAAACGGACTTCCAGACTCGCTTCCACTTCGGGCTTGCCTGCATATCCAAGCCAGGAACTGCCGCCGGTATAGCCGAACCAAGAGACGCAGTGGGTACGTTCGCTTGCCTGTACCGGGATACTCGCATAATAGAGCATGAACCTGTCGAGTTGGTCAGCATACTGTACTGCCAAGTCCGATGGCCAAATGTCGCACCAATGTCCACTGCCCAAAGCCAAAGCCGCGTCTGCGTGCAGACCAACCTCAAAACCCTGATCTGTGTAACTAGCCACCTCGGCATCCGTAAGCGTGAATGAATTTACATCTTCAGGTGATAGGTAAGAGCTGCTTCGGACGCACTCCCAATCGGCAACCGAACACCCGATAGGACTCTGCGCCTCATGTCGAGCGAAAAACTGACTAGTAGAACCACTCTGCAACTGCCTAGTATTATGGTCATCGCCTGTTAAGACGACAACAGCCTTTTTACCTTTTGGTAAATACCAAAAACGAGGCAAGGGTTTTTTGCTTGAATTCATGTAGAGAATCAGGTTTGCGAGAAACCTTTGCTGTTCGTCCGCCTGAGGAATCGAAATTCGGTTAAAGTCGACCCACGGATTAGTCGAGTCGTAGAACAAGTCGAGAGCGACGCCGGTGCCATAGAGTGGATTCACGTGGCCAATCTGCCACGCGGGATTGCCCTGATGCGTATAAATGATGGAACGAGCCAAGTCGAAAGTAAACGCAGCCGCCTGTCCGCCATTCGATCCGATACTATGCAGGGTAACGGCAGGATAGGGAGTCGCGGTAGTCGCATGCGAATAGAGCGTCGCTAGCTTAACTGCTCCGTTCACCAAGCTGTACTGGTCGGCTATGCCGTGAAACTGGAGCGTCTGGCCTGTGATCCCAGCCCCCGGATTGGCGGAAACATCAATCGACAGATAGCCTTCGGACAATGTAGAGGCCGTATCGGACAAGCCAAGCAATCCTGTTAACTGCTTGTCGGGACGCATGGCGATTAATTTGCCTCCGCCTTGTACCCAAGCAGTAAGGGTTGTCACCTGCGTCGAACTGAGCGGCATCTCCCCAAGGATCACGATATCGTAACTAGCAAGGGATTGCGGCGTTACCTGCGAGATATCAGTCACATTAAATTCATTGAAACCTTCGGTACGGAGGATTTCGATGTAATAGCGAGTGTAGAGATTCGATGATTTCGAGATAATCAAAATAGGCCCTCCGGGGGCTTGGTCAACCGGAGGTCGCTGCCCTAATGTGCTAAATGACCAGGATAAGTCGGAGTTTAGAGCGTTGCCTGCAATGTCCCTAACTCCGCTGATATTTCCTTTCACCGTTACAGTGTAGGCCTTCGAATTGTTAAGGTTCGATATTGGATCCAGTACGGCGCTATAGTCAGAAGAGCCGTAGGTAACTGTTGCTGGCACTAGGTTGCCTAATGTGTCGCGTAACTGGATCGTTGTGGAGCTAATCGTAGCGGGATTCATGGGCTCGCTGAAATAAATGGTTGCATTGGTTGCAAGCCGGAGGTTTGACGAACCATTAATGGGTTTTACGGATTGCAACGACGGCGGAGTGGTATCAGAAACTGCCGCGTTACTTAAGATGATATCAACCCAGTAGTTACTAGAGCGGTAGCTTTGATTGGGAACTCCTCCTGTTTCGCTATACACTCCGTTGGCCCCGTCCACACCGGATTGGAGCGCGTGTAAGGGAGGAGTATTGGTTCCGGCGGTGGCAAAATAGTCAATCGTATCGCTGAATCGCCGATTGCCGTCCGCAACATAATAGGAAATGATGTAGGTCGTGTTGGCCTGGATTGCCACGGACGTGGAAAATGTCGCCACCTGCCATCCGGAAGGACTCTCGTTGGCAAAGGCCACTTCAGCCAGCTTAACGCCGCCTGTCGTCCACAATCGGCCGATGTGGGTGCCCGTCGCCCCGGCGGCCTTGAAGAAACGAACCCCCGTGACATTCCCACTGACATCGGAGCGGAACTTGACTCCCAGTTCAATAGGGCTGGGATTATCGTAGGCAAAACCGGGCGTGACCGTACCGGGCCAGATCGAATAGCTTACCGGAGCTGTTGCTGCCGTAGTAAAGGTTGAGGTGTATTGGGCAATCGCATTCCCAGCCAAATCCATGGCACCCCCCGCAGGCAATTGGACAGTATAGGTGACTGATGGACTCAGGCTCGATGTCGGAGTCAGTGTGGCTGTCAGTGTGGCTGAATTATAATTGACCGTGGCAGGGATTACCTGGTTTGAGGCATTCCGTAATGTGATAGCGCTAGTATTGATAGTGCTGGCATTCATCGCCTCGCTGAAGGTCACGTTGACATTGGCGGAAATGGGGACACCCGTCGAACCGTTGGCTGGGACGACAGCGTTGACGGTGGGCGGTGTCGTGTCGGTAGACGGAACAACCGTGGTGAAGGTTGAGGTGTAATTGGCGACCAAGGCGTTTCCCGCCAAATCCTTAACCCCACCCAAAGGCAACAAGAGAGTGTAGGTGGCTGATGGACTCAGGCTCGATGTCGGAGTCAGTGTGGCTGTCAGTGTGGCTGAATTATAATTGACCGTGGCAGGGATTACCTGGTTTGAGGCATTCCGTAATGTGATAGCGCTAGTATTGATAGTGCTGGCATTCATCGCCTCGCTGAAGGTCACGTTGACATTGGCGGAAATGGGGACACCCGTCGAACCGTTGGCTGGGACGACAGCGTTGACGGTGGGCGGTGTCGTGTCGGCAGAGTTGTCAAAAATGGCATCGACCCAATAGTTGCTAGAGCGGTAGCTTTGGTTGGGAACTCCACCTGTATCGCTATACACTCCGTTGGGTCCGTCCACACCGGATTGGAGCGCGTGCAAGGGAGGAGTATTGGTTCCGGCGGTGGCAAAATAGTCAAACGTATCGCTGAAACGCCGATTGCCGTCCGCAACATAATAGGAAATGATGTAGGTCGTGTTGGCCTGGATTGCCACGGACGTGGAAAATGTCGCCACCTGCCATCCGGAAGGACTCTCGTTGGCAAAGGCCACTTCAGCCAGCTTAACGCCGCCTGTCGTCCACAATCGGCCGATGTGGGTGCCCGTCGCCCCGGCGGCCTTGAAGAAACGAACCCCCGTGACATTCCCACTGACATCGGAGCGGAACTTGACTCCCAGTTCAATAGGGCTGGGATTATCGTAGGCAAAACCGGGCGTGACCGTACCGGGCCAGATCGATAATGACGCAGCTTTCGCCGACTGAGGTACTAGCACCAGGAATCCGGGAAGCAGCACAATAAAGCTTAAGATGCGTGTTAACGTCCTAATTATCAGTGTCATTTTTTTGCCTAAATTTTAAGTTTGAAAACGGATAAATGATTATTTATGGCTAAGTACACCACAGCTATAAATATATCACTTTGATTCGAACAAACTTTATCACATACTTGCTTGGCAAAAATATACGTATAAATACCTATATTCATCTGGATATAACGGAGTTTGCGGATGCCAAACAGAATTTGGTGCTGGTTGGCAGTACTGGAAGATGTAAAATATACCCTGAGACGGCTGGCATCTTGGGCATCAGCCTCATGGTAAGTAAGTACGCTTCCACTCAACTGTTGTGCTTTTTTGACCTCCTACCAGAAATTTTTCCATAACCACCAACGAGTAGTTATGAGTAAGAAAGGCGATTGTTAAAACAATGCGGCCATAGAAAGCTGGAAATACAGTTTAAAAGTGGAAGCGATTCATAATGAACAAGTTCAAACCAAGAGAGAAGCCGAATATCAGGTGTTCGAATAGTTTGAAGTGTATTACAATCGCATAAAGCTTCACGCTAAATCGGGCGATATTAGCCCAGAAGCTTTTGATACTAAAATAGTCGCTTAGCAAACTACCCTAGATTCCAGGGAAAGATCGTAAATACATAAATAGAACACAATGTTAAGAGAAATAGGCTTTATCAACGGCTTTCGGGCAATAGCGGCATTTTGGGTGCTAACGGCTCATTGCATGATATGGGGAGGGGCGAATGAGAGTATTATTCCAGAACCCAAACTGGCCGTTGATCTGTTCATGATTATCTCCGGATATTTAATGGCGCTAAATGCCAATGTACGGGAAAATAAGGAGCCTTTGAAAAAACCGTCGTCCTGGTTTATATTCTGGTTGCGACGTTATTTCCGGCTGGCCCCTACTTATTACTTCTCATTACTTTTAGTCATTCTGAGTTCTGAGTATTTTTTATCAGGCTTTCAGACACTGCGCGACATCAACCCGCAACGCTGGGAAACAGACACGCTTTATGACCCAAAGCTGATCCATTACACGATAGAGAATATTTTCTATCACATCACCTTTGTATTTGGCTTGTTGCCAAAATACAGCTTTTCGACCTTTCTGCCTGATTGGAGCCTAAGCCTTGAGATGCAATTTTACTTTGCATTTCCATTTATCTATTTGCTCATGCGAACTTGGGGTTTTTTTCGGATGGGATTATTGCTTGCTTTCGCCGCTTGGCTATTGAACAAAATAATCATCAAGATCGCTTGGCTTAACGGGATTACCTGGTTGTTTCATGAACCGTCCATTTTGCCAATGAAGTTGCAATATTTTTTGGTAGGTATATTGGTTTATGAGATCGGTTGGAATTTAACCCTGTCAATGTACAACAAGCGACTTTATATGGCGTTAGCATTGGGGCTGACATTGATGGAAGCGAAACACTATCAACTATCGGTATTGTGTCTTCCATTATCAGTGATTTTAATGCTTACCGTACAGCAACAAACTATCCAATGGAAGCCAATCGTTTGGATGCGGTCTTTATTAGGCTCCAGATTGATGCATTTTGCATCGGAAGCCGCGTATTCAGTATATCTATTTCATGGTTTCTTTATTTCGTTATGTGGGCTGGTTATTGCCATCAATCCCGGCTTATTGTCAGTGGAACCTGCACTCAGAGTCGGTTTAATGTGGCTGTTTGTTACCTTATGCAGCTATTCGATGGCGTTTCTGATTTTTAATTACGTGGAAAACCCAGGTATTCGGATGGGTAAATATTTGATAGAAGAGTTGCAAAATAAATTGCGCAACAAAACACCATTAACTAATGAATGATAACCGTGTCTGATACAGGTGCTGACAACTCACTTAAACAAAGATCCATCAAGGCGCTGATATGGACAGGTAGCGAGCTACTGATGCGCCAAGGCTTACAATTTGGCGTTGCCATATTTTTGGCGCGGTTGCTAAGTCCTGAAGAATTTGGCACTGTTGCCCTTCTGTCCCTATTTGTTGGAATTGGCACCGTGTTTATTGAAAGCGGCTTTTCTTCTGCATTGTTGCAGAAACATGATATTACCCATGCCGATGAGTCTACGGTATTTTGGTTTAATTTGGGCATGGGGGCGGTGGTAATGGTGCTACTCTGGCTTGTTGCTCCTTTTGTTGCAAACTTTTATCAACGTCCCGTATTAACGCCCTTAATGGGGGTAATGGCCCTGTCTGTATTTATTTCGGCGGTCGGAGGTATTCAACACACCTTATTGACGAAAAACCTGAATTTTAAGGCACCTATGCAGGCCAGCGTAGCAGCATCATTACTGTCCAGTATTGTTGTTTGTGTGCTGGCATATTACGGTTACGGTATCTGGGCGCTGGCTTGGCAAACACTGACCAACTGCGTGGTTACGAGCAGTCTATTGTGGTTATTGAGCCGCTGGCGGCCTAGTTTGACATTTAGTCTTCCATCACTAAAAAAATTGTTTGGCTTTGGCAGCTATTTAATGTTGTCCAGTCTGATGGATGTCGCTTACAACCGTTTTTATAGCCTGTTAATTGGTAAGATTTATAGTGTTCATGATTTGGGTATTTATACACGAGCTGAGAATACCAAACAAATCCCAGTCGATTTGTTGTCGATGCTCATGTACCGAGTCACTTTCCCGTTATTTTCAGCAGCCGCAAATGATTGTGACCGTTTAAAGCGTGGCATGGTCATCGCCTTGCGCGGTATTATGTTCCTGAATGTGCCGATTATGCTTGGGTTGATGGTAACTGCCGATAAACTGGTACCGGTACTTTTTGGCGGACAATGGACTCCCGCAATTCCCCTTCTTCAAGTACTGTGTTTAGCTGGCGTATTATGGCCTTTACATGTCATTAACTTGAGTGTGCTAAAAGCTTTGGGGCATTCCCATTTATTTTTCCGACTGGAAATTCTCAAAAAAATTCTAGGTACATTGCTAATTATAGGCGGACTATATTACGGCATCATAGGCTTAGCTTGGAGCCAGGTTGTTTTTGGTGTGTTAGCCTTTTGGATCAATGCTTTTTATACGCGTAAATTTTTAAAGTATGGAGCATGGGGACAGATGTTCGATTTTTTACCGGTGACAATTATTTCAATCATTATGGCAGTTGCGGTTTTTTATGCAGGTCAAGTGATAAATTTACCAACAATTGGCTTATTATCAGCACAGATTGGGCTAGGTATATTTATTTATTGGGGATTATGCAGTGTCTTTAAAGTTGCCGCTTATCAAGATATTATGAATATTCTCATAAAGAGAAAGGTTGTTTAATGAAAACAGATTTTATATCAGAATGCACAGAAATAAGTCAGATGGATTTATTGCCCACTAATCCGGTTGTCAGTGTATTAATGATAACTTATAACCATGAGCGGTTTTTGGCGGAAGCTATTGAAGGAATTGTTAAGCAAGTCGCCGATTTTCCGTTTGAAATTATTATTGGTGAGGATTGCTCAACCGACAAAACAAGACAAATTGCATTAAGTTATCAGAAGAAACACCCAAACTTGATACGGGTTCTATATTCTGAAAGAAATATTGGACCCAATAAAAATGTCGCACGGGTAATGTCGCATTGCCGTGGACAATATATCGCAATTTGTGAAGGCGATGATTTTTGGATTGATGTTAAAAAACTACAAATACAAGTAGGCTTCTTAGAAGCCAGCCCTGACTATGTTGTTACTCATCATGGAAATATCCAAATCGATAGCGAAGGCATGATTGTTGATGATAATATAATTCATCCAGAAATAAATGAATATTCAAATGATACATTAGTAATGGGTGGTTTTATGCAGCCTTTGAATATGTGCTTTAGAAATGTCATTAAAGAGTTTCCAGACGAATATTATAAAGTATTAAGTGCTGATTCTTTTTTAATAACACTTCTAGGCGCTTTTGGTAAAGCAAAGTATCTAGATAATATTATCCCTTCTGCCTATAGGATTCAACAGGGTGGATTGTGGCAAGGCCTAAGCCAAGATGAAAAAAACATTGCATCCACTGTTACTAATTTTTGGATTTCTGTTTATTATAAAAATATTGACAAAGAAAAATATTCATCTTTATATGGTGAACGTTCTATAGAAAAGCTAATTACTTCAATTAATCTTAAAGATAAGATTTTGATAAAACTTGTAGTAAAACATCAGCTTCCTTTATTTTATAAATTAATGAGAATAATAAAAAAATTTTATCCTAATAAGTAAAAATGCATAACTGATTTAAAATCTGAATTAGAGAACTTGATTAGTAACTGAAGCCAAAAAGTGCATCATACCCGCTGGGAAGCGGGTATTCAGTGCCATGGACGGCAGGCTTCGAGCCACCCATGGATTCTGGATTCCGGCAATCCCTGCCGGTAATGACGACTTTTAAAAAAAAGTTGCACGATCTTACTTAGTATTTATTAATAGCCAATTATCAAAGTTTTTTTAATATAATGACCGAATCAACTTCATTTCAGCCGCTAGTAAGCGTAATTATTCCTTGTTATAATAGAGAACGCTATATTAGCGAAGCCATTAATAGCATCCTCGACCAAAGTTATCCATTTATTGAAATAATAGTGGTAGATGATGGTTCAACTGACAAATCTGTTGAAGTTATTAAGAGCTATCAAGATAAAATTATTCTAATCGAGCAGAAAAATAAAGGCCCGAGTTCTGCCCGCAATACTGGCATACAAAATAGTCATGGGGAGTTATTAGTTTTCCTGGACTCCGATGATTATATTTCTAGAGATTTGATTTCAGATCACATCCGCGCTTTTAATCGTTGGCCTGATGCAGGTGTTTTTTGTGCAAACTGGTCGACTTTTCATGAAGAAATGATTCCAGAAGTAACCACCAGCGATTGGCCAGTTGAACCGGAAATACCCTTAGATAAAATTATTACTGAACATCTCCCTTTTCCTGCCTGCTTGATGTATAAACGCAAATATGTTGATTTGGCAGGAGGATTTGACGAAGAAATGAGAAATACAGAAGACTGCGACTTCCTAATACGCGCAGTGTTACAAGGCGCGAAAATGGTAAGGTCTGGTGGAAATGGCTATGCAACGTACAGAACCACTCCAAATTCAATCACAAAAAACGATGGGGTGATCCGCTTTTACAAGAATCAAATTCGTTTGGTAAAAAAACTATTATCAATGGATTGTTCTAGTGATTCCTATTTTTTGTCTTTAGTTATGAATAGGCTCATGAAAAATAGAACAGATTATTGGTTTGGTTGTTTACGATGGCATCTTTCTTTATTACCGATTGAGATTGTTAAATTTTTATACTATTTGTTTCGCGTTTCATTAATTGACTTTGGCTATTTTGGTTATTTAATTAAACTCAAGCCTTGGACAATTAGCTCTCAAGTTGACTAACTATTTGGCAAAACTACTTTTTTACTGTTTATGTTGAATTCAATGCCTTTTTCAATACATGGAATTTTCCCCAATTACTACCATGAGACTTGGGTTTCCTATACCTTCATGTCCCTACTTGAAGGGATGCAGTGCGACGATCTAGAAATAAAAACCTTGGTTGGATCAAAAGCTAAGTCCATCAATAAGCCCCATATACAATCGATTGTGCCGCTTAAATTGCAACATTTGCTCAGATTGTTTGGTTGGAGAAGCCAGCCGGACACGCTTTTGTCGCTGGTTCGCATGAATAGATTTCAAGAGGGTGATGTTGCTTATTTATGGCTAGCAAATCCCCTTAAATTCAGTGAAAAGCTGCATGCCAAAGGGGTAATGGTAGTCAGAGAGATGATTAATTGTACCTTATCCATGAAGCGCGACGAATTAAGGAAAGCCTACCAGGCATTTGATGGTTCGATTTACGAAGGCATCACCGATCAGGATATAGAAAACGAGAGGCAACAACTGGCATCGGCGGATTATATATATTGTCCCAATCGTTTTGTGAAGCAATCGGTCATTAATTATGCGATACCGGAAAGTCGCTGTCTGGATGTGAGTTATGGATGGTCGCCGCAACACTTGAATGGGCAAACCCAATCTCTTCCTAAATGCGACGGAATAACCGTGGCCTTTGTCGGCACCGTGGATGTGCGAAAAGGTGCGCCGATCCTTTTGGAAGCATGGGCTAAATCGGGGGTTAAAGGCCGTTTAATTTTGGCAGGGCAAATAGCAGAAGAAGTCAAACATAAATGTGCCGCTTGGCTTGATCGGGAGAATGTCGTTTGCTTGGGTCATGTTACTGATGTTGGTGCCGTTTATCGTTCAGCAGATGTTTTTTGCTTTCCAACTTGGGAGGAAGGTGGGCCTATTGTGACCATCGAAGCAATGTCCCAAGGACTGCCAGTGATTGTCACGCCGATGGGTACATCAGGCGTGTTTTCAGAGGGGGAAGACATTGGCCTGGTTGTGCCTCCAGGAGATGTGGATGCGCTTGTGCAAGCCATTCAGTTACTGGCTAAAGATGAACAACTTAGAAAAAATATGGGTTTTTTAGCCCAACAACGAGCAATGCTGTTTACGGGGGAACAAGCAGGTAAAAAGCGGTTGGATTTATTGTTAGAAAAACGAATTGAATGGCTATCCAGTCAAAAAATTGATAGCTAAGTTATGCAACCGCTATAGCTTGCTGGGCACTATGTTCTGTTAACTATGGCAATAAACGTATGGTTGCCTTACAGTTAGGCTCAACGCCCAATAATATAAACTGTGGACAAACTGCGACATGAAAGTAGTCGGGCATCCGTTGCGTTTATTAATTGATTTTCATTCTAAATAAAAAGGTATTTATGGAACTAATTAACCCATTCGATCATGAAGCATTAAAACAAAAAATTAAAACCGCTGAACCCTTTCCTCATTTTTGCATTGATAATTTCCTAGAAGAAACATTCGCCGATGAGATTTATAACGCCTTCCCTTGCTTTGATGATGCCCAAAAAATCGGCAAAGAATTTAGCACTGTCAATGAACAAAAGAAAATTCAGATTACTGATGCTTCTAAGTTTCCACCTGCAATTGCCAAGCTGAACCAACAGCTAGCATCACCTGAGTTTTTGGAAATGATGTCCGATTTAATGGGTATCCCTAACTTGTTAGCAGATCCTGATTTAATTGGCGGAGGCATTCATGAAACTAATACCGGCGGTCGGTTAGATGTGCATGTGGACTTTAATTTCCTGGACAAAAATAAATGGCATAGACGGTTAAACATTCTTATTTACTTTAACAAAGACTGGAATGATGAATACGGTGGATTTTTTGAAATATGGGATAAAAATGTAAACAAATGCTGCGGCTCTTTTGCACCAGCATTTAACCGGGTCTTTGTATTTACTACCAGTGGAATCAGTTTTCATGGTGTAACGCCTTTAACTTGTCCACCAGACATTATGCGTAAATCCTTTGCGGCCTATTATTACACTAAAGAAGCTCCAGAAGGTTGGTCTGGTCAACATCACGACACAATTTTTAAAGCCCGGCCTAATGAATGGATGCGAAGACATATTTTAATGCCAACAGAGAGAGCTGTTCGTCAAACAAAACAAAAGTGGCAGCAAGCTAAAAATAAACTCAAAAAGTTGATAGACCAATAGTGCCAGAAATGGGAATGCTACTGAAATTAACCATCGATACCCTTACTTAACTCGACCTACCAGTGTCAATTGATTACCATCATTCACTTATTCACTTACCATGTAAATTATGGAATAGCGATAAGGTTCGGACAGTGGCCTGGGAAGATGGTACGAGCGTAATTTAAAAAACTTGAGGTGATACGAATGTTTTCTTTAATAAAAAAAGCTGTAAGGTTCGCTGCTTTCAGAACAGGCAAATACAAGAACATTTATATTAGACTCTGCCGCCCTAGTGGTTCTGAATACGCCGAATTTTTAAAAAAATGGGGTGGCTTTTATAGTATTGGCAATAATTGCCATATTTGGCCTTATACCAATATTACAGACCCTGCTTATACCCGACTGGGTAATAACGTAATGCTGACCGGATGCACCCTTTTAGGGCATGATGGATCAATTGATGTGCTAAACAGTGCCTATGGAAAGAAATTGGACAGGGTTGGTAAGGTTGACATTAAAGATAATGTATTTATAGGTGAAGGAGTGATTGTGCTACCGGGTGTAACGATCGGCCCCAATGTTATTGTTGGTGCAGGTTCTGTTGTAACCAAGGATATTCCTGAAGGAGTGATAGCTGTTGGAAATCCTGCAAGACCCATTGGTAAAACGTATGATCTTGTAGAAAAACTTGAAAAACAGACGATGGAATTGCCATGGGCAGCATTGATACAACAAAGAGAAGGGAGTTTTGATGCAGCTCTTGAACCTGAATTAAAAAGGTTAAGGGCCGAATATTTTTTTAATGAATAGTTTTTAACCCTGTTCCTAAAAATAAATTAGCATGTACGTCACCAACCATCATGGTTGACACTGGGTTTCGGCAAGCCGTGACCGAAAAATGATCTCAACACACGCAGATTTTTTGTTATGGACTTAGCATGGAAATCAAAAAGGTTTATTAATGGTTAATAAATTTAATCACAATGTTGTTATAGTCATCGTAAATTATCGAACAGGGAAATTGGTTGTCAATTGCCTTGAATCATTAAAAACTATTTTGAATCAGTCCGTTAAAGCCGTTGTTGTTGATAATTGTTCTGGTGATAATTCGATTGAATTAATTGGGAATTGGATTTCGAATAATAAAAATGTCCAGTTAATTTGTTCTGAAAATAATTCAGGTTTTTCTGGTGGTAATAACCTTGCAATTGAATCCGTAAAAAAAATGGGTTTCAACGCAGATTTTATTTGGTTATTAAATCCTGACACCGTAGTTCGTGAAAATGCGCTTCAACACTTGTTGACATTTATGCAGCAAAATCCTCAAGTCGGTATTACTGGATCAAGGCTTGAGGATATTGATGGTAAAGCACAATGCTCGGCATTTCGGTTTCATTCTGTTTTAAGCGAATTGGATGATGGCTTAAAGTTAGGAATTATTTCCAAGTTGTTGCAAAAATGGCAGGTTGCGCTGCCAATTTCAGATGTGCCTGTTTGTGTAGATTGGCTTGCTGGTGCTAGTATGCTGATTCGGCGACAGGTTTTTGAAGACATTGGGCTGTTTGATGACGAATATTTTTTGTATTTTGAAGAAACAGATTTTTGTTTACAAGCGAAAAATGCAGGTTGGCCTTGTTGGTATGTTCCAGCAAGCCGCATCGTGCATTTTGTTGGCAGTTCAACAGGTGTCACTGATGGAAGCAAAAAAAGGCGCCCTCGTTATTGGTTTGAGTCCAGGCAACGGTATTTTTTAAAGAATCATGGTCGTTTGTATCTATTTCTCGCCAATTTGGTTTGGGCAGTAGCTTATTCGTTATTTCGCATTCGTCAGAAAATCCAAAATAAACCAGACAATGAGACAGAGTTTTTGTTAAGGGATTTTGTTAATTTTAATTTTTTTAATAAATGAGTAGCTTAATGAAAGAACGTGGCTCTACCAACGAAAATCCAAAAGACATTAGCTTCCTCGCCCTAATCAAAGAAGATTTTCTCACACATGATAAAGATCCTTTTGAACAAGGCTTATGGGCTATTGTCGTACATCGGTTTGGTAATTGGCGNNGGTATCACCTTGCCTTATACCGTAAAGCTAGGACGCAGGGTTAGAATTTGGCATCACAGCGGCATGGTTTTGCATGCCGAGTCTATTGGTGATGATGTGCATATCAGACACAATACAACAATGGGCGTTGTCAGGACATTTAATAATTTTGAGCTGCCCATTATTGAAGACCGGGTAGATATTGGCGCGGGTGTCTGCTTGCTCGGTAAAATCAGGATAGGCCATGACAGTGTCATAGGTGCCAATGCTGTCGTTCTTGACAATATTCCCCCTTATTCTGTGGCAGTAGGAAGCCCTGCCCGGGTGGCGAAGGTATTAAATGGCCAACGATAACTTAGGCATCGTAATTATTGGCAGGAATGAGGGGGAAAGGTTATCCCGTTGCATAAGCTCTTCGATTCGTGAATCGCGCCATGTGGTTTATGTAGACTCTGGTTCGACTGATAACAGTATTACAATAGCTAAGCAATTAGGTGCCGAAGTCGTTAACTTGGATTTGTCAATTCCTTTCACAGCCGCCAGGGCAAGAAATTCCGGATTTGATCTTTTAAATACCCTATATCCATCAGTAATTTATGTTCAGTTTATAGATGGTGACTGTGAACTTGTTGAAGGTTGGATCAAAAAAGGATTAGATTTTTTAGGCACTAATCCCCAATTCGCAGTTGTCTGTGGACGACGAAGAGAACGTTTTCCTAATGCTTCGATTTACAATCTGTTATGCGATCTTGAATGGGATACCCCTGTTGGCGAGACCAAGTCTTGTGGTGGAGATGCCTTAATGCGCGTTGATGCAGTCAAAGCTGTCAATGGATTCAATGGCAACCTGATAGCAGGGGAAGAACCGGAATTGTGCGTCAGATTGCGACAAGCTTCCTGGAAAATTTTTCGCCTGGATGCAGAAATGACATGGCATGATGCCGCGATTACACGATTTAACCAGTGGTGGAAACGCACCCAGCGTGGAGGCTATGCATTTGCAGAAGGGGCGTTTTTGCATGGCGCTCCTCCCGAACGGCATTGGGTTAAGGAATCCCGCAGCGCTTGGTTTTGGGGTGGCATTCTTCCGGTTATGGCGTTGGTTTCTGCTTTTTTTAACGCGAATGCCGGATGGGCTGTTCTGTTAATTTACCCGTTGCAGGTTGGTCGCTTGGCTTTGCTAGGCAAGCACATGCCAAAAATTAATTGGCTCCGGGCATATTTTTTGGTGGTAGGTAAATTTCCAGAGTTACTGGGTCAACTACAATTTTTATGGCATCGACTGATGGGCAGTAGAAGTCGGTTGATCGAGTATAAATAAAGGACAAAGCATAATGAATGCATTATTGGACTATTTCCAGGGAGTCTATATCATTAACCTGCCGTCACGGACGGATCGCAAGCGTGAAATGCAGGCACAGCTTACGAAGATTGGTTTGAGTCTCGACCACCCGCAAATTGAGTTTTTTTCAGCTATCCGGCCAGATGAAGCCGGTGAGTTTCCAAACATTGGTACTCGCGGCTGTTTTCTTAGCCATTTAGGGGTTTTGAAAGATGCACAGAGGCGCGGATTAAAAACTATCTTAATCTTGGAAGACGACCTGGATTTCTCTCCTGATTATCTTGAGCGGATACCGGGAATTCTTGATTCACTTGCACAATCTGGGTGGGGGGTGTTTTATGGTGGTCATCAATTATTTGCGCCAATAGATACCATGTACAATGCAGAATTGGCCATCGTACCCCCAGGAGATGCGGTTCAAACAGCCCATTTCATCGGTTTTCAACAGCCAATCATTACCTTGTTGATTGATTATCTTGAGAGAATACTTTCACGTCCAGGCGGTGACCCAGAGGGCGGCCCGATGCATGTGGATGGGGCTTATTCTTGGTTTAGGAGGCAGCATCCCGATGTGCTGACGTTGTTGGCTGTTACAGAATTAGGGCATCAGAGAAGCTCTAGGACAGATATACATGAATTGCGCTGGTATGACCGTTGGGTAGGTTTTCGTAAACTTTCTGAAACTGCTAGGAAATTGAAGCATTGGCTAAACAAATGAACAATACCTTAAAGGAAATTAACGTTTTGTATGTGTCTTCTGGAAGTGGTGAAGACTGGATTGTCCAGAATCAATCGCTGATAGGTTTGATAAAATGGGTTACTTTGGGTATTTCTTCAAATTCAAGTCTCTGGCGTATCATAAGTGGCTTATTTGTAGCGCAGAGGCTAACAAATTTTGATGTTGTGGTTTCAAATGAATATTTCATAGCTTTTGGCATAAACCTTCGCTTAAGGCTGACGCGTTGTAATACGAAGCATATTGTCTGGGGCCTTAACCAGTCTAGGCGACTATTGGACTATCCTGGTTTGAAGGGGATTGTAAGTTGGGTTTTCAATCGGTCTGATGTGATAGTGACGCATTCAGTTCGTGAAGCAGACATCTTTTCTAAAGTACATCATATTGATCGCAACCGATTTAGGTTTGCTCATTGGGGGTATGACTTACCGGCAATCACCCCATCATTATTTTCCAAAAAAAAATCCGAATATGTATGCATGATAGGTCGAAACAATCGTGATATTGAGACCTTCTGTGAAGGACTTAAGGGAACTGGGCTTCAGGGGGTTGTTATCACTTCTGCGCTCAGTGACAATGAAACTGAACGCCTTCAGAAATCAGGCGTAGAAATACACCAAGATTTAGATTTCAACACATGTTTGGATTGTATACGTCATTCTTTTGCGAACGTTATTCTCCTAAAAGATGACTTGCGAGGGGCTGGCCATATCACGCTTGTATCTGCAATGTTCCTTGGCGTCCCTCAGATCATATCTTGTGCTGCAGTGTTAGAGGATTATTTTATTCATGAGGAACATGGGCTAATGATACCCATTGGTTCTGCCCACGCATTCAGGAGTGCGCTCGACAAATTGCATAAAAACCCAGAACTGAAACAAAAGATGGGGCATTCCTCTCAAGAGTACGCTTTGAAAAACTTCACCAACAATGCCATAGCAGAGCATTTTGTTTCCATTGTTGGCGAAGAATTCAATCACCTATAATACCTAGTGGTTCTTACAGGACTATGTCTTTGTCTCAGTTAGTAAAACATCTTGCCATCACCTAGAAGGTGTGCATGGCAATCTTTGAAGGGCTGTAGACAGTTTTTAACAATGGCTTTCATAGTATCTTCATCCCAGCCATTTACCCAGTCACCATGTGCAGAATATCCAGCAGGTAAATTGCTAGAATAATTGTCGCTAGATAACCGCCAGTTTTTGGAGAGGCCAGTTGCCGTAATAAGGTAACTTAAGTTCAAACCAATTTCTGGGATCAGGACGGGATGAGTCTTTGGACATGTGCTACCAGTTCCTGCTGCAGGGTAGGCCATATGACTGTGATGATCAGGTGAATCCAGATTTATCCCATCCCAACATTGTGGGAACAGCACCGCCATTTGCAACGAATCCCCTACTGCACACTGGGGGATGCTTGCTGTCCATCCATAGAATGGCTTAGTGACCCCTTCAGGTGCCAAGCAAGTAAACCGGCTAGCTGATGTAGCCTCAGAAGTGGCGTTTGGATTTCCCGCAATCATCCTCAATCCTTTTGGTGGCGGGGTGAAGGTATCCTTAGAGTCTGCCCAGCCTGTTTTATAGTAAAAAATTGCAAAATCAGGCGCAATGGGGGTGCCGTTTGTCGTATCTATCATTGACGGGACCCAATAAGCAGTTCGGTTCATAATGCCACCGCTGCAAGTGCTATTGCCCGTAGTTGCCATTGCCGACAGGTCACTGTTGTAATTGGTGCTGGTGTTCCCAAAAAACGTGTGGTGATGTGCAGCGCCTTGCTGGCCTGGATAAACAATGGGGTCATCATTGCTCATGTGGCTTGGTTTGCATACTATCCTGAAAGCGCCAGTGCCGCCGTCACCGTCCGACGG
>PMDM01000111.1 GCA_003155565.1 Methylococcaceae bacterium
AATCCATGCCCATAATTTCTTTACTTTCAGTTCAGTTATGAAAGCCAGTGAAAACAGTTGGACATAATTACCCGCTTCAATCAAATCGAGGCCGATATGTTCAGGGACCAGATCTTTCCGGGTTCCAAACAGGCGATCCCAGACTGAAAAAACAATGCCATAGTTACTGTCGTGTTCGGCACGTAAGGTCGAATGATGGGTTCTATGTAATGAAGGCGTAATAAACACTTGAGATATAAGCTCTTCATTGCGAACACGAATATTGGCATGATGAAAGAATATGAAGAATAACTCAACAACTTCTATGGCAAGCACCAGNNACACCAATAACGACAACGAAAACACTTTTATAAAGAAGTTCCAGTAACAAATCGAAAATGTGAAAGCGAAATCCGGTCGAAACATTAAAGCCCTTGTCACTGTGATGTATTTTATGAAATCGCCACAGAAAGTCGTTATGGTGACTGGCATAGTGCCAAATATAGATAGCCAGATCAAAAAGAGCAAACGCCAACAGCCATTTCACAGGGCCGTTAGCCAAACCGCTTAATAAGCCAAAAGAGGCAAACTGTTGTGCGACAAAAAATAAGGATGAGGCCCTTATAACCGACAAAATCAGGTTGTTGACCAAAAATGCCGTGGTGTTGGTAAAAAATGATTCCTTGTAAATTTTCTGGGGAAATTGACGATAGGGATGACGCTTCTCGATGACTATCAGTGCGATAAAAGCGATGATAGCAAGACCGAATAAGCTTTGAATAAAAAGCATGTCACCATCATTACTAGCATTCATAAACTAACCTTCTGTTTTGCATTATTTTTTAATAAACCTTCACTCTTTTTTTGCCATTGCATTCAATAAACCGTTTAATTCTTTTATTTCATTGCTGGCGTTCACCTGTTCAGTGACATCATACTGCACGCCCAGATAATAAATGACGCGTTGCTTTCTATCGAACAAGGGCGTTATTTTTAAGCGATTAATAAACAGGGTGCCGTCTTTTCTATAATTACGCAAGGTAACTTCAACGGTCTCATGCTTCTCCATAGCCTCACGAATTTGATAACGTCCGGGTTGTTCTCTTTCTTCNNACGAGGGGCGCATCCTCTAAATCCGGGTCAGCCAAAGTGACACCATTAACACACTCGTCTAAAATAGAGGACAGGACTTGAGGAATAAGACCGCTGTCTTTTTCAACAATAAAAGGCATATTTAATTTCCACTTTTTAAAATAATTAAGTAGTGCCCGGAATTAGTTGGGGCAACCGACGATTAAATTTTTAATATTTTCAACCGTGTTTTCTGCACCGTCTTCAATGGCAGTTCTTATCAGTTTTTGAAAGGGCCGCATAAAAACCTCAATTTCTGTCAACTCAAAACGAAAGGTCAACCGGGTGGATTTATTTTCTTCGTCACTTTCCAGAAAATAACTATGTACATAGGGCTCCGTCAAGCCTTTAAAAGTAAGCATCATTGCGGGTTGATAATGGGTAATTTCAAAAACAGATTCTACTGTCGACCCTTGGTCATGACGAACTTGCCTTGCTTTGGCCCCTACAAAAACCTTTTTTCCATCCAAAGGCTCTAATTTGACGACTTCTACTGCCCATTTTGGGTAGTTTTCATAGAAATGCTCGCCGATGTAAGCAAAAACATCGTGAATCGGTTTGTCCATCTCAATGCTTGCTTCACCAACAACGGGCTTGGTCGAATCAAACGAAAATTTAATTTTCACAGCGATACAACTCCAGGTCGAGAATGTATCTCAACTAAATACTGTTTACTTTATCCGTGGCAATAATATTGTTATGGCCACTGAAAGGGGCTATCTGAGTCAGAACCTCATCAATAGTAGAATTTGACATTTCTCCTATTGATGGCCTTTAAACTACTAGTTCACTTGCGTTTTTATTCGCCACTTTATTTGATCTGAGGCTTAGTTCTACTTTGTTAAATTCAGTATATCGCATAAGCACTTGATTTAATTTATAGTACCTTATTTTTAAATCAAATTCTCACAGTCGAGTGCATTTTATGGAAACCGGTAAAAAAACCAATTTAACGACATTGCCCAGCGATTTATCGACTTTCATGATCGTTACAGGGGGCATTTCGAGAGCAAAACACGATCGGTTTTTGCTTCCGCATCAAATTATCTGAAAGGCCTCATGCAGGCTACCCGAAAAAACATGGAACGAATGGAAGAGCATGTCGTAGGAGCGGATGATCAAGCACTTCAGTACATGCTAACCGAGTCCCACTGGGATAGTAAAGCAGTTATGAATCAAGTGGCACAGGAAGCCAATCTTTTACTGGGAGGTGACGAGAGCTGTCTGTTGCTGGATGAAAGCGGATTTGAGAAAAAAGGTGAACACTCGGTTGGCGTTGCACGCCAGTGGAATGGCCGACTGGGTAAGGTCGATAACTGTCAGGTTGGGGTTTTTGCCGCCTTGGGGCGAGGTAGTCTGGCCACTCTGATAGATTTCCGCCTTTATCTGCCGGAACGATGGAGCAAAGAGGAGCAACGATGCCAAAAGTCAGGGATTCCGGAATCCTGCCGTCACTTCAAAAGCAAATCGGAACTGGCCTTGGAAATGGTCAGGCACCAGCGTCAACAGGGCATTCAGTTTGCCTGGGTGGGTGCCGATGGCGGTTACGGAAAAGAGCCGGCCTTTCTGCGGGGACTGGATAACATGGGTGAAATCTTTGTCGTTGATGTTCATAAAGATCAACTGATCTACCTTGAAGATCCCCAGCCGATTATTCCACCGAGGAAAAATAACAAGCGCGGGCGAAAAACCTCACGCTATCAGGCGCAAACCAAACCTGTCCGTGTTGACAACTGGAAGGAAACCCAGCCTGAAGAAGCATGGCAACGTTATACACTTCGCGACAGTACCAAAGGCGAACTGATTGTCGAGATATTGCACCAACGGGTCTGGTTATGGGACAAAAATGAGCCCAACGCACACCACTGGCATCTGCTGGTGCGCCGGGAGCTCAATTCGCAGGAAACCTGCAAATATACCTTATCCAATGCGCCCGCAGAAACCAGCACACACCAACTTGCCCAAATGCAGGGTCAGCGCTTTTGGATCGAACGCACATTCGAAGATGGCAAAAGTGAATCAGGAATGGCCGATTATCAAGCCAGAAAGTGGCAATCATGGCACCATCACATGACTTTAGTTTCAATGGCCATGCTATTTATGGTCGAAGAGCGGGAGCGTCATCAGGAGGCGGTTCCATTGTTAAGTTGCAATGACATTGAAACCTTACTCCGCACATTCCTGCCAAGACGAGATATTGATCCGGATGAAATAGTGCGGCAGATGGAAAAGCGACACCGGAGGCGACAAGCATCTATTGATAATGCCTTTAACAAACAATTTGCTTTTTCAACAAGTTAGAAAAATGTGAATTTAACAAAGTAGAATTAAGCCAGTCAGTCGAGCGTTTATCTGGTTTTTTATTCTTTT
>PMDM01000390.1 GCA_003155565.1 Methylococcaceae bacterium
GGTTCGCTGGAACGCTTTATCGGTATATTGATTGAACAGCACGCCGGTACATTCCCCGTTTGGTTGTCACCTATACAAATGGTGGTGCTAAATATCGCAGACCGACACGCTGACTATGCCACAAACGTGTTACGAGATCTGGAAAAACAAGGCTTTAGGGCAAAAATAGACTTGAGAAATGAGAAGATCGGGTTTAAAATCCGCGAGCATTCCATGCAGCGGATACCTTATCTCATCATTATTGGCGATAAAGAGCTTGAAGATCAGGCTATTACGGTACGTTCGCAGAAAGGTGAAGATTTAGGTAGTCTATCAATCAATGACTTTACTCAACGATTAAGGCAAGAAATTGAAGACAAAAAATAATGATGTACTCGGAGGATTGAAATATCGCTGCTAAAAAAGATGAAACGCGCCTGAACGATGAAATCACCGCCAGAAAGGTGAGAGTCACGGGTGCCGAAGGTGAGGCATTGGGCATCATGTCGATAGATCAAGCGAGGCAAATCGCGTATGCAGCCGACCTTGACTTAGTGGAAATATCGCCAAACGCCGATCCTCCAGTCTGTAAAGTGATGAATTACGGCAAGTACCAGTTTACGCTAAACAAAAAACTGCAAGAGGCCAAAAAGAAGCAAAAACAGATCCAGGTTAAAGAAATCAAATTTCGACCAGGCACCGATGAAGGCGATTATCAGATCAAATTAAAAAGCCTGACCAAATTCCTTAATGAAGGCGATAAGACCAAGATAACCTTACGTTATCGCGGCAGGGAAATGGCACATCGTGAAATTGGTATGGATGTGTTGAAGCGTATTGAAAAAGATTTGGAAGAGTTAGCCATTGTCGAACAGTTTCCTAAAATGGAAGGCCGACAGATGGTGATGGTGATGGCACCCAAAAAGAAAAAATAATAAAGGGTGTGTTTTATGAAGAAGTGCTGATTTTTAGTGCTTCAACAAAATCAGCTTCATTAAGGATGTTTCCTTAAATCGAAGCGATACGGCAACTACGGAAGGATTGCCAAAACAGCAAGCAGTTTTGCTGTCATTAATTCTCCAGGGCCAAGCATTTTGCCTTGTTGGGTTATTCTCAGGGATTTTATTTAATTTATTGGAGTGAAAACAAATGCCAAAAATAAAGACCAATCGGGGCGCTGCTAAGCGTTTCGCACGGACAGGTAACGGCGGTTTCAAATGTGGGCAATCACATAAGCGCCATATCCTGACCAAAAAAACCACCAAAAGAAAAAGACAATTACGTAAACCGGCATCGGTCCATCCATCAGATGTGCGCATGGTCGCACGTATGATGCCTTACAGTTGAGCCGGAGAAAGTAATGGCCAGAGTTAAAAGAGGCGTAACTGCCAGAGCAAGACACAAGAAAATTTTGAAGCAAGCAAAGGGCTATTATGGTGCCCGTAGCCGGGTTTACCGCGTTGCCAAGCAGGCCGTTATTAAAGCGGGTCAGTATGCATACCGCGACCGCAAGCAAAGAAAACGTCAATTTCGTAGGTTATGGATAGTCAGGATCAATGCGGCATCACGCATCTATGGTATATCTTATAGCCGCTTAATCAATGGTTTGACCAAAGCGAATGTGGCGATAGACCGTAAGGTTTTGGCGGACATAGCCGTACGTGATATTGAAGCCTTTGGTGAAATCGCAAAAATTGCTAAAGCCAATCAAAGCCCACTCTCATAACACGCGATAAGGCAGTAGGTTTTTTCATTATGATATAGCCCGTCCATTCCATACTTGGTGTGGGCGGACGACTGGTTTTATATGCAATGCCGTTAAGTTAAGCAATGGAGTCCCTTCTCCCTTGAGGGAGAAGGTTAGGATGAGGGGGAATTTAATGCATTTTTCTTTATTTCAATTCTCCTCACCCCGACCCTCTCCAGCAGGAGAGGGAGATTATTTCTTAACTTGACGGCATTGGTTTTATATCCCCTTTCTTTTGTACTCATCAAATCAACGAGTTGAATCGTGCCAGCTACCTTAGATGAAATTCTCGCGCAGGCGATGAAATCCTTGGCAGAAGCCGGGGATCTTAATCAGCTCGATCAGGTTCGTGTCCATTATCTGGGCAAGAAAGGACTGTTTACCTTGCAGATGAAAGAGCTAGGCACTCTTGATCCAGAGCAACGCCGTGCTGTCGGCCTAGTCATCAACCAAGCCAAAGACCAGTTTCAGACACAATTACAGGCCAGGAAAGACGCGTTCGACAATTTCGAGTTAGAACAAAGGCTGGCAAGCGAACGCATAGATGTCACTTTACCGGGCAGAGGCCAGTCAGCAGGGGGACTGCATCCAGTCACGACCACGTTAAGACGAATTTCCAAAATATTTGCCAGTGTCGGATTTAATGTTGTCGAAGGGCCTGAAATCGAAGACGATTACCATAACTTCGGGGCATTGAATATCCCAGAGCATCATCCCGCCAGGGCGATGCACGATACCTTTTATTTCGATGCACATACGGTATTAAGGACGCATACCTCGCCCGTACAAATCAGGGTAATGGAATCTGAAAAGCCGCCGCTGAAAGTCATCGCGCCCGGTCGTGTGTACCGTTGCGACTCCGACATAACCCATACCCCCATGTTCCATCAGGTTGAAGGTTTCCTGGTGGATACCGATGTCAGCTTTGCTGACCTGAAAGGCGTGGTGTACCAGTTTTTACGCGCGTTTTTCGAAAAAGACATACAAGTCCGGTTCCGACCTTCTTATTTTCCCTTTACCGAACCGTCGGCGGAAGTCGATATCGAATGCGTGATGTGCAATGGCAAGGGTTGCCGCGTGTGCAGTCAAACCGGTTGGCTGGAAGTGATGGGCTGCGGCATGATCCATCCCGAAGTGTTTAAGGCGGTCAATATCGACAGCGAAACTTATAGTGGCTTTGCTTTCGGTATGGGCGTTGAAAGGTTGGCAATGTTGCGTTACGGCATCAATGATTTACGGTTGTTTTTCGAAAATGACCTCAAATTTTTGCAGCAATTCCATTAAGCCAGCATCCAAGGAAAATCGTTATCATGCAAATTAGTGAAGCCTGGTTAAGGGAATACGTCAATCCACCAATTCCTACAGAGGAATTGGTCGCGCAATTGACGATGGCAGGGCTTGAAGTTGATTCTGTCGAATCCGCAGGTGCTGTATTCAGTGGTGTGGTCATCGGTGAAGTCTTATCTACTCAGCAACATCCTGATGCGGATAGGCTCAAAGTCTGTATGGTTAACGTAGGCCAAGGCGAACCATTGCAAATCGTTTGTGGAGCCAGCAATGTTAGACCAGGTTTGAAAATCCCTGCTGCACTAGTAGGAGCAATTTTGCCCGGCGATTTCAAGATCAAACTATCCAAACTGCGCGGTGTGGAATCTTCGGGAATGCTTTGCTCGGAAAAGGAATTAGGCATAGCCGTCGATGCCAGTGGCTTAATGGAGTTGCCGCCCGATGCGCCAATAGGTGTAGATATTCGGGAATATTTATCCCTCAATGATTCAACTATCGAAATAGATTTAACCCCCAATCGGGCGGACTGCTTAAGCGTTGAAGGCATTGCTAGGGAAGTCGCCTTGCTCAATGGCATGGACTGGATGGCAACCCAGGTAAAGGAAGCCGCAATCCTTCATAAAGACACCTTACCTATCTCAATCGAGGAAAAGACAGCTTGTCCTCGTTATCTGGGACGGATAATTAAAGGCGTAAATCCGAAAGCGGAAACACCCGTATGGATGAAAGAACGTCTGCGCCGCTCTGGAATCAGGAACCTGAGTGCAGTCGTCGATGTCACCAATTATGTGTTGATGGAGCTAGGCCAACCCTTACATGCCTTTGATGCGGATAAGCTAGTCGGTGGCATTACGGTTCGCATGGCAAGAAATGGCGAGTCTTTGGCCTTGTTAAACGGTCAAACGATAACATTAGATACCGAAGCACTGGTCATTGCCGACGACAACCAGTCTTTAGCGCTGGCTGGTGTAATGGGCGGTAGTGACAGCGCGGTCAGCGATAGTACCCAGAACATATTCCTAGAATGTGCCTTTTTTGCACCACGAGCTATCGCTGGCGAAGCAAGGCGTTTTGGCTTGCACACGGATTCATCGCATCGATTTGAACGGGGTGTAGATGCAACCTTACAACACCGGGCAATCNNCGAAATCGCTGGCGGCAGCGTTGGCCCGATTAATGAAGTCAAACATGAACCTTCCTTACCTCAGCGTCCGGCAATAATATTAAGACGACAACGCATCGAAAAAATGCTCGGTATATCCTTACCAGACACGCAGGTGCATGACATCTTTGTGCGCTTGGGTATGTGTGTTGAACAGCATCCAGAAGGCTGGAGCATTGCTCCACCCGGATTCCGCTTTGATATAGCTATTGAAGCCGATCTCATAGAAGAATTGGCGAGAGTCCACGGCTATAACAACATACCCAACAATAGCCTGTTATTGCGAGCCGAGTTGGGCAAAGCCACCGAAATCCTGTTGGACATCGACAGGGTTAAAGACCTTTTGGTTGACCGAGGTTATCAGGAAGCGATCACTTATAGCTTTGTTGACGAGGAAATTCAACAAGCCGTTGCTCCTGAAGACGTGCTGATTAAAATAACAAACCCTATCTCGTCAGACTTGTCGGTGATGCGTAGCACCTTATGGTGCGGATTGTTAAAGGTCGCCTTGCATAATCTCAATCGGCAGCAAAACAGGATACGTTTGTTTGAAACCGGATTGCGGTTTTTAAATGTTGATGGTCAAATAAGACAACAAAAAATGTTGTCGGGCCTGATCTTGGGTAGCCTTTATCCAGAGCAGTGGGGAGAAAAACTTCGTAAAGTTGATTTCTTTGACCTTAAAGCCGATGTACAAGCCCTGTTTTCGCTGACCAGTTACAACGTTCAGTACATACCGGATAAGCATTCTGCATTACACCCTGGGCAAACGGCGCAGATTTTATCCCAAACGGGTGAAAAAATTGGCATCCTGGGCATGTTGCACCCCAGTCTTGAGAAGCAGTTAGGTTTTGAAACCCAAGTGTTTTTGTTTGAACTCAATCAGGATTTGTTGCTTAACAAAACGGTTTCTAGGTTTAAACCCTTATCAAAATACCCATCGGTTACGAGAGATCTTGCCTTGATCGTAAAGGAAGATGTTTCAGCCGACGACATCATAGCCAACATAAAAAGCAGCAATGAGGCTACCGTACAGGATATTGCGCTGTTCGACCTGTATCGTGGAAAAGGGATAGCAGAAGATGATAAAAGTGTCGCTGTGAGCATTACGTTACAAAATTTTTCACAAACGCTTACAGATACTGAAATAGATGCTATATTTAACAATATATTACAAACATTAGCCAAAACAATTGGTGCAAAACTGAGGGATTGATTTCATGGCATTAACAAAAGCTGATTTTGCGGAAAGGCTGTACGAAGAGCTGGGCCTCAACAAACGTGAAGCCAAAGAAATGGTGGAATTATTTTTTGAAGAAATTAAAGGTTCTTTAGCGCACGGCGAACAGGTCAAACTGTCAGGTTTCGGTAAATTTGAACTGCGCGACAAAAACAGCCGCCCAGGCCGGAACCCAAAAACAGGCGAAGAAATACCCATTACAGCCCGGCGTGTGGTAACATTTCGGTCAGGTCAAAAACTAAAAGCCCGAGTAGAAACGTATGCTGGAACCAAGCAATAATAACGAATTACCCGTCATACCGGCCAAACGCTATTTCACCATTGGTGAAGTGAGCGAACTGTGCGCCGTCAAGCCGCACGTACTTCGCTATTGGGAGCAAGAGTTTACCGAACTCAGTCCGGTAAAACGGCGCGGCAACCGTCGCTATTACCAGCGCCACGATGTCCTCATGATAAGGCAGATACGCGCTTTGTTGTATGAACAAGGCTACACCATCGGCGGTGCTAGGGCGCATTTGACGAGTGACAATGCAAAAGAAGATTCAACCCGCACCAAACAACTTATCCACCAAATGATTGGTGAGCTAGAAGAAATCCTGGAATTGTTAAAATAGAATCCCTTACTCTTCGGGTAGGCAATGTTGTACACAAGCCACCCAGAGTTCCCATAAGATTGGGTCAGCAATCCCATTCAACACAAGTAATTTTGATTTAAAACTGTCGGGGCGTAGCGCAGCTTGGTAGCGCACTTGCATGGGGTGCAAGGGGTCNNTCTCGTCCCGACCAATTAAATCAATTAGTTATAAATTCATAATAAACCATAATTGGTAGAAAATAGATTTCGGGATAACTTTCGGGATAACATTTGTAAAAATTAGCCTTATAAAATAGCCTCGTTAAATAAAGCCCATTGAATATCCAGCCACGTTTAAACTCCAATTTTTACATTTTGGTTGGCTATTTCTTTAACAACCGCCTTAGCAATATCCTCAGCATTTTGATTGCCAGCCGCACGAGGGTTTTTTAATTGCTGAAAAATCTCGCCCTGCCGATGTTCTTGCACTTCACCATAGCTGTAGAAAGTTGTCAAAACACCCTCATGCCCTAAATTTTGGCTCCAGGCCTTAAATTCTTCCGGTGATTGGCAAACTGTTTGCCCAAGTGTAACCAGCGTTTTGCGGAAACTGTGCGGAATGCAATAAGGCAAATCTGTCATCGCAAAAGCTTCTTTAAAAATTTTCCGTATGGGTGATGCCGTACTCCAATGCTTTCGCAAAAGTCCTTCTGCTTTAAAAGCCCTGCCTTCACCAACAATCACATTAGTTTTGGGGAACAATGGATCATCATTGCCCCAAAGCAATTCTTCTTTAAGGTAACGCACCCAGTCATAAACAATTTGATGGATGTGATCCCCAACTGGAAAAAAGTAAGTGGTGAAGGTTTTGCTAAATTTGGTGTTCACATCCCTGGCATCTTGAAAAACTCTGTTTCCAATTATATCGACATGCTTTAACTTCAAAGACGCAATGGCACTGTCCCTTGCCCCTGTAAGTAGGGTAAAGGCGATAAGGCCACGGTTACGCTTTTCTATTGCCGATTGATTAGGCATGGTATTAATCACATGATAGATTTGTTCCAACGTGGGAACAACCGTTTGTCTATGCGCCGTTGCGATGCGAACTTCTTTTTCAGACAAGTTAAAATATTCCGTATCTGTATAGCTAATCAGTGATTTATAACCTGGTTGCATAGCCAACCATTGAAAAAAAGCCTTCAATTGACCCAGGGTAGAATTTAGAGTCGCTTTGCTTAACGGCTTTCCGGTTTGTTGATTGGTTTGTTTGGCGAGATGGTTTTTAAAACCGACCGCTTGTTGATGATGAAAAGCCTTAAAATCCTTGTATTTCGTATAGGATTCAAAGCGGCTGATTGCCATCGCCACAGCATCAACTGAACTCTCGTTTTGCCGTTTGGCTTCCTTGAGAAAGGTAAAATAGTTACGCTTGATCCGCTCATTATTTGCATTGTGTTTTTTCATGGTTTTAACTCACTTGTTGAAGTCACTGTTNNGGGGGGGGGGGAGTTACTCTCGTTTATGTGTTCCCGTGCCTTCGTAAATGTGATGTCTAATTTGCCCTTAATTTTCTCTAAATTGGCAAAATTACAAAATTTATTGATAAATCCTTCGCAGGACGGACACAGGGCAATCAAGCAACCCATACCGCTATTCATAGGCTCATAATCAACCATATTTCCAGCGGGTATTTGAGGTGATCGACAACGGACACAATAAATCTCATAGGGAAGGCATTTCCGCTTATTCCGCTTCCTTTTCGATTGTAGGTATTCCTTTAAATCAAAACCCAGGATCAACAGCGGCCTTTTACCGTCATTTGTAGGCAAACCATCTTTAACCCACAAACGTACCGTGTTTTTATGGACTGAAAACAAATCAGCCACTTCCCCAACCGTATAACTTCGGTGTATTTTTACCCGATTGGGATTAAGTCTCTTGCCCATTATTTTGCTTTACGGCTAGCTTCAACTTTTTCGCTCAACCAAGCCTCAATATCTTGCTCTAACCAACCAACTGCCCTAGCCCCCAAAGAAATAGGTGCGGGAAATTGTTTATTAGCAACGTGCGAATAGATGGTACTGCGTGATAAGCCCGTTCTACTTTTAACGGCAGGTAGTCTTAGTATTCTGTGTGACATTCTCGAA
>PMDM01000382.1:0-712 GCA_003155565.1 Methylococcaceae bacterium
CATATTGTCAGCACTAACCGCATCGGACTAATTACCGAGTTGACTGAAGCCCTGGCAGGGGCGGAAATTAATATAGATTCAGTTGATGCGGAACAGGTCGGTGAAAATGCCGTGATTGTACTGAATGTCGACCAGTACGACCGTGCATTGCTGTCCTTAAGGGAATTCCAGGGGATACAAATAGTTACCGAAGACGCAATTTTAGTTAAATTAAAAAACCAACCTGGCGCTTTAGCGCAGATAGCGCGACGCTTTACCGATGCCGGTATCAGCGTACGCAGTGTACGCTTTATCCAGCGCGATGAGGATTTTGCCCTGGTCGCCATTTCAACTGACCGCACTGAAGCTGCCTTGGCGTTAGTCGCTGATGTGTCGTTATTTTAGAAAACGATGAAATATTCAATAAAGCATGATTTTCGTATTTTGAGGTCGATAAAATTAGGTTAAGTTTAATGGCTCATGAAACAATTGCCGCATTACGGGTCGCAATTAACCAGGCTTATTTAGCGGATGGGAACGATTGTGTTGCTGAATTATTAGCCCAACTGGGTGCTTACGATCCAGTGATAGTGAGTGATTGTGCCAAAACGCTGGTTAACGCAGTCAGGGTAAAAAAAGGCCGGCAATCCCCAATCGAGGCATTCCTGCGTGAATATCAGCTCAATTCTCAGGAAGGCATCGTATTGATGGGCATTGCCGAAGCCTTGCTGCG
>PMDM01000382.1:878-6606 GCA_003155565.1 Methylococcaceae bacterium
CAGACGATGCAGAACGTTATTACCAGTCCTACCTTTTAGCGATTGCAACATTAGCTGAACATGCCCCGTCCACTGATATTTATGCCAACCCTGGAATTTCGGTCAAATTATCGGCCCTGTGTCCACGTTATGAGCCTTTGCAGCATAGTCGGGCGGTCAAGGAATTAACGGATAAACTACTGACTTTGGCACAGAAGGCCCACGCTGCCAATATTTCCATCACCGTCGATGCGGAAGAATCCGAACGCCTGGAAATGTCCCTAGATATTTTTGCCGCCGTTTTTACGCATCCTGATTTAAGCGGTTGGTCAGGGTTGGGTTTGGCGGTGCAAGCTTATCAAAAACGGGCATTGTCTGTTATCCACTGGCTTGCGGCTTTGGCTGAAAACCAGCACAGCAAAATCCCTTTACGCCTGGTTAAAGGCGCGTATTGGGACAGTGAGATAAAACGCGCGCAGGAAAATGGCTTGGTCAATTATCCCGTGTTCACCCATAAATCGGCGACTGATGTATCGTACTTGGCGTGTTCACAACTGATCCTGTCCCGGCCTGATGTGTTTTATCCGCAGTTCGCCACCCATAACGCCCACACCTTGGCTGCTGTTTATCAACGCGGCAAACAGCACCCTGGATATGAATTCCAGCGGCTGCACGGCATGGGTGAGCCGCTTTATCATGAAATCATGGAAGCCAAAAACTGGCAAATCCCTTGCCGAGTTTATGCGCCAGTCGGCCATTATCATGAATTGTTGCCCTATCTGGTCAGGCGGTTACTTGAAAATGGTGCCAATACTTCCTTTATTAATCAAATAAATAGCGCTGATATTGGTGTTGATGAATTGGTTAGCGATCCTGTAGAGATGGTAAAAGCCTCAACTAATAAAACCGCTTGTGTCTTGCCCGGCGCAATATACGGTACACGGCTGAATTCCCAAGGCTTAAATCTGGCAGATCCTGAACTATTACAACAGCTACAGCAAAACCTGGACAATTTGACGGATAAACAATGGCAAGCATCACCCCTTATAAACGGCAGTCATTATTCCGGTGAACAACACATTATCAATAATCCATTTGATAACCGATTAACTGTGGGCAGTGTAATTTATGCTGACAATAAGGCTATCGAACAAGCGGTAAACTTCGCTGCCCAGGTATTTATCGAATGGCGGCTTAGTCCTGCCACAACCCGTGCAGATTGCCTGCTGAAGGCCGCCGACCTTCTTGAGCAACATCGCTTGGAATTGGTGTCTTTATGTATCCGCGAAGGTGGGCGCACCATCAAAGATGCCTTGGCAGAAGTCAGGGAAGCCGTGGATTATTGCCGTTATTACGCACAATCTGCGCTAGAAGAGTTTAGCACACCCCAAAAACTGCCAGGAGTCACTGGTGAGGAAAATCTGCTTCATCATTATGGCCGGGGCGTTTTTGTTTGCATCAGCCCATGGAATTTCCCGATTGCCATTTTTATCGGCCAGGTAACAGCAGCGCTCGCCACAGGCAATACCGTTATTGCAAAACCCGCCAGCCAAACGACCTTAACCGCGATGCGCAGTGTGGAACTATTGCATCAGGCAGGCATACCCGAATCGGTTTTGCAATTTTTGCCGACCAGCGGCAGCTTGATCGGGCAACATGTATTGCCAAATCCACGAGTTGCAGGCGTTGCTTTCACAGGCTCCACTGAAACCGCACAGTTCATCAATCGACAGTTAGCACAACACCATCAGGCTATCGTGCCTTTGATTGCTGAAACTGGCGGTCAAAATGCCATGATTGCAGATAGCTCCGCTTTAGTGGAACAACTGGTACAGGATGTTATCGTATCGGCTTTTAATAGTGCGGGGCAGCGTTGTTCTGCCTTGCGCGTGCTGTTTGTGCAACAAGAAATCGCCGATAAAACCATAGCCATGTTGATAGGTGCAATGCAGGAATTATCTATAGGCGACCCTGGTAGTTATCAAACCGACATGGGTCCTGTCATTGACCAAGCAGCGCTGATTCCATTAAACGCCCATCTGGAAACAATGCGGCATCAGGCGAAACTGCTTTATCAACTACCATTAGATGATAGCTTGCGACATGGTAGCTTTTTCCCGCCGTGCCTGATAGAAATTAACTCGTTGTCACAACTCACGCAGGAAGTATTTGGGCCTGTATTGCATTTGATCCGTTATAAAGCGTCTGAACTGGGACAGGTTATTGAGGCGGTCAATGCCACCGGCTACGGCTTGACGCTGGGTATACACAGCCGAATTGATGCAAATATCAAGACAATTCAACAAGGCGTAAAAGTAGGCAATATTTATGTCAACCGGAATATGATCGGCGCAGTGGTCGGGGTGCAGCCTTTCGGTGGCATGGGGCTTTCCGGCACTGGCCCTAAAGCGGGTGGCCCGGATTATTTGCGCCGCTTCGCAATAGAACAAACCGTCACGACAAATACTGCGGCTATTGGCGGAAATGCGAGTTTACTAACCAGGGATTTGCGTTAATATTCACCTTATGATTGGTTTGTATACTACCCATGAATCATGCACCATATTATAGATAATCTTAGCTTCAATATGCTCATCATCAGAATCGGGCACTCTGATGAGGCAGGCTCGCAACTCCCACGTATTCATCAGGTCAACCGCCCTGCCGCAAACCTTCTGGGCTATAGTGAAAAAGAACTCATCGGTCAACCACTAGCCCTAATCTTCGCAACTAACAAAGAAACGGCCTTATGGCAGTCAGCAATTGCAAAGATGGGCAACTTAGCTGCCGACAATTGTTTTGAAGGTGAAATAATCGCGAAAGATCAACACAGAACCCATGTTCTTTTATCAATTTCCCTTCTACCCAATCAACATCCGAAACACACAGACATTTTTTTATTGATCCAGGCAATCGAACCGGACAATGACCTGTTCAGGATGCACAGGGTTGTTGAGCAAAGCGCCAGTGCAGTGATGATTACTGACCGTACCGGACGAATTGAATATGTCAATCCCAAATTCATCGACCTAACTGGTTACCCTACTGATGAATTGCTCGGCCAAAACCCCAGAATGCTCCAGTCGGGCAGCATGTCATCAGGGCACTATCAAACGATGTGGCAAACATTGAGTAGTACCGGAGAGTGGCGGGGGGAAATCCAAAACCAAAAGAAAAATGGCGAGGTTTACTGGGTCTATGAAAGCATTAGCGCCATAAAAAATAGTTCAGGAGAAATCACGCATTTTGTTGCCGTTGAAGAAGACATCACCCGACGGAAAGAAGTTGAATCCGCGTTGGCCGAGAGTGAAGAACGTTTTCGACAAATGGCAGAAATGACCGGCGAATGGTTATGGGAACAAGACCCCAACGGTTACTACCTCTATAGCAGTAACGCCGTGAAACAAATCTTGGGATTCAGCCAGGATCAGGTCATCGGCAAACATTACACGGAATTTATGACCACCCAAGACCAAGAAACCCAGCAATCTTACGCCGCAAGCCAACAACCGTTTTATGCCTTGGTCAACCACTATCAACACAGGGACGGACAACAAGTCCTGACCGAATCGAGTGGCTTGCCGATCATCAATACCCAGGGGGAACTGATCAAATGGCGGGGCATTGACCGCGATATTACCGCCAGAATGCACTTTCAGAATGAGCTGGTCGAATCTGAAAAACGCACACGGCTGATTATCGAAAGCTCGATGAATGCAATCTTCATCATGGATTCTTACGGCATCATCACCGACTGGAATGACCGTGCTGAAAAAATGTTTGGTTGGTCGCGTCATGAAGCGATTGGTCAGCGACTTGACGAATTGATTATCCCCGCCCGTTTTCACAAGGCGCACCGAGAAGGGTTGCACACATTTTTACTGACTGGCGTTGCCCCAATATTAAACAAACAGACGGAACAAGTCGCCTTACGCCGCGACGGCACTGAATTCCCTGTTGAACTCAGTGTTTCGCCTTTAAAACTCGGCAACGCTTATATCTTTAGCGGTTTCATCCACGACATTTCTGGCCGTAAAGCGGCGGAGGAGCAAATTCGCCAGGCACACATTAACTTGGCGATTGCACAGAATGAAATCAGGATTGCCCAACAAATCCAGGCCACTTTATTACCCTCTGCTCCCATTAAATCGGATGATTTTGAGGTAACGGGTTTTTGTTTGCCTGCCGATAAGGTTGGTGGCGACTATTTTGATTATTTTTTTCGAAAAGAAACTCAACTGGATATGGTTATTGCAGATGTTTCCGGTCATTCGATCGGCCCCGCCCTGTTTATGGTTGAAGCCCGCAGCGCTATACGGGCGCAGACCAATCTACTGGCGACCCCTTCAGAAACGCTAGATGTCCTGAACAATTTCCTATTTAACGATTTAGATAAATCAGACTACTTCATCACCTTGTTTTATTTGCAATACAACATCCACACGCAACGATTAAGATTTGCCAATGCCGGACACCCGCCTCCCTTGTTACTCAGTCTGTTTGAAGGGGAATTTAAGAAACTGGACGCTGAAGGCTTAATATTAGGGGTTAAAAAAGATGTTATTTTTGAAGAGAAAACGACAATGCTTGGGAAGGGTGATTTGATCCTTTTTTATACCGATGGCTTGGTCGAAGCTGAAAACGCCAATCAGGAGTTTTTTGGCCTGGAGCGCGTTAAGGCCGTATTCTTGCAAAATGCCGAGAAGTCCCCGCAAGCCATTATTGATTCGCTATTTGCGGCATTACGGCAGTTTTGCCAAAGAACCGCTTTTGATGATGATATTACACTGATGGTTTTTAAATGCAGGTGAAGCCGCCAGCTTTGGGAAATCAATTATTCAACTCGTCCGCCGGGTTTTTGTATGGTGCAAAGATAGCGGCAGCCGGGTAGGGTGGGCAGGTTTTTTTGCCCACCATTTTCAGGCGATTGCGGGGTTTCGTGCAACCATCGCAGAGAGCGCATCCATTTCGCGTGGGCACGAACAGCATTGCCTGGCTTACTACTGGCTTTCTTATCAATGACTGATTCAATAAAATTCTGGGCGGTGGTTCCCGCAGCCGGTGTCGGCAAACGCATGAACGCAGACCGACCCAAACAATATCTGGAACTTGCTGGTAAAACAGTCATCGAGCATACGTTATTACGTTTGTTAAAAGCTGATGTTTTTGCCGCTGTTGTGGTTGCAATTTCTGAAGAAGACCCTTACTGGCCTGAGCTTGAGGTGTCCACCCATGAAAAGATCATCACCGCCGCAGGCGGCAAAGAGCGGGCGGATTCCGTGCTATCTGCGTTAAAATCAATGCGCGATCTAGCCTCGGATAATGATTGGGTGCTTGTGCATGATGCCGCCAGACCCTGTATAACGGCCACTGACATACAGCATCTCATAGCCTCTCTGGTAAATGATGAGGTAGGTGGAATTCTTGCCTTATCGTCACACGACACTTTAAAAAATGTCCAGGGTGACAGCATTGTCGGCACCTTGGATCGTCGCCATATTTGGCGGGCTTTAACGCCGCAGATGTTCCGTTACGATCTTTTAAAAAATGCACTCGAAGCAGCAGAAGGCAATCCGGCCATAACCGATGAAGCCAGTGCGCTTGAGTTACAGGGCTTGCAACCCAAAATCGTCGAAGGCCGTCCTGATAATATAAAAATCACCCGGCCCGAAGACTTGGAATTAGCGCAGTTTTATATGGAGCATCAACATGATTAGAGTAGGGCAAGGTTACGATGTACACCGCTTTA
>PMDM01000008.1 GCA_003155565.1 Methylococcaceae bacterium
GGATAACCGCGATGCGGTCATCCCGGAAGATATACAAGCCGTGCTGGCATCGGTTGCCGGGCACCGTCTAAGGTCGGGCAACAATGATTCAGAAGCTATCGTTGCGCCCATTTTGGCTAAGGTTGCCGTGCATTGAATCTAAAAACGCTGAAAGAACGCTATGGGTTGGATCGATTTTTCTTAGGTGAGCGAAGCTTGGACGGCTTACCCATAACGCTAAACCAGCGGCGGATATTTATTTTACCGACGCAACGTGGCCTGGGGTTCAGCCTATTGATTCTGTTGTTGGCGCTGATTGCCTTTGTTTACAACAACAATCTGGCCTATATGCTGGCATTTTTGCTGGGTAGTATATTTTTTATTACCATTTTGCACACTTATAAATCGCTCGCTGGATTGACCGTCCAGGAAGGTCAAGCTACAGCGGTCTTTGCTGGGGAAGGNNCAAGAAGGCCAAACCACAGCGGTATTTGCTGGTGAAGCGGCGGGGTTTGGTGTTCATATCGATAATCCGACTTCGGTTGAGCGTCAACATGTGCAAGTAAAAATGAAGAATGCTGAACACTTCAACCTGAAAGCACATAACAAAATCCACCTTGCCTTATACGACCTGACCCAGAAACGTGGTTGGCATCCCGCAGGAACCGTGACCGTTTCCAGCACTTATCCCTTGGGTTTGTTCCGCGCCTGGTCGCCCATCCGTTTCAATGCTAAAGCATTGGTATATCCAAAACCGGCAAGCCAGGAAATTCCTTTTCCGGAAACAGGATCAACCAAGAATCAGCAAGGCCGCTTCAAAAAAGGCGGTGATGAGTTTTACGGTTTGCAAAGCTATCAGGCAGGCGATCCGATCAAACACCTTCATTGGAAAGCCTACGCGAAAGGGTTGGGCTTATTCAGCAAACAGTATGGAGGGGAGAGTTCCGCAGAAATCTGGCTGGATTATGGACACGCACCGGGACAGTCGCTTGAGGAACGGTTGAGTTACTTATGCCGTTGGGTGGTTGATGCGGAGCAAGCGGGTTTGAGTTACGGATTCGTGCTGCCCGGTTTGCGGCTAGAACCCGGCAATGGCCCAGCACATTACCGGAAATGCCTGGAAGCGCTGGCCTTGTTTTAATGGCTATGATTACGAACCCTGCCCATAACAAAGAAATCTTGGTATTTTTGCTGTCGTCAATCGGCTTGATCGTGCTGCCGCATGTATATCACTTACATTTAGCGGTGTTCGGCTTTTTTTGCCTGCTGCTTGCTTGGCGGTTTGTCGGTATTTGGAAGCCCGAACGCTTACCGACTTTCCCCATTATTTTGCTCCTGATAGTGAGCGGAATGGCGATTCTCTATATTCAGCATCGCGGCTTTCTGGGGCGCGACGGCGGCACCAGCCTGTTCGTGATTGCGCTGGGCTTGAAACTGATGGAGATCAAAACCGAACGTGACCTTTACCTGATTAATTACCTCGCATTTATCGTTGCCGCCTCTCAGTTTTTGTATGAGCAAAGCATCCTGATGGCCGCTTACATCCTGTTTGTGTGCTGCGTATTGCTGGCAACGCTGGTATTTATCAATAGCTATGTCGCACAAACTTCGACATCGCTCAAAAAAGCGGCGGTTATTATCGCCCAGGCCATACCGATGACGATAGTGGTTTTCATTTTGTTTCCACGGGTTGAAGCTCCTAGATGGTTATTGTTTAACGATGAACATCAAGCCAGGATGGGGCTAAGCGATTCAATGGAACCCGGTTCCATCACCGATCTTGGCATGTCGGATGAGTTGGTGTTCAGGGTTAAGTTTACCGGAGCGATTCCGCCGTCAAAGCAACGCTATTGGCGCGGGCCTGTACTTACCCAAACCGACGGAAAAAAATGGACGCAAGCTAAAGACTTATCTTATCAACAGCATTTAGATAAGGTGAATTTTTCAGGTAAGCCATATCAGTACACCCTGCTTATGGAACCGCAGGATAAAAACTGGGTGTTTGCCTTGGACATGCCAGCCGACTTCCCCCAGATTTTACGGCAAAATGCCAATTATCAATTGGTTTCGCCCGATGAGCTTGATAAGCGGACTGAATATAAATTGACCTCTTACCTAAATTACAACACGGGCTACCTTACAAAAACCGAATATAAAGATGCCCGGCAGTTGCCGGGCGCGCCCTCAGATAAAATCAAACAACTAGTCACCCAGTTGCACGGCTTCGACAGTACGCCGGAAGTGTTTATCAACCAGCTACTCAATCACTTCAGGAAAGAAGACTTCCATTACACCTTAACGCCGCCGTTGATGGAAGATAACCCGATTGAAACGTTTTTGTTTGAAACCCGCTATGGGTTTTGCAGCCATTACGCCTCCGCTTTTGTCTACCTGATGAGGGTGGCAGACATTCCCGCCCGCGTCGTGACCGGCTACCAAGGTGGCGAGTTCAATGCAGTCGGTAATTTCCTGGAAATCAAGCAAGCCGATGCCCATGCCTGGGCGGAAGTCTGGCTGGATAAACAAGGCTGGGTCAGGGTTGATCCGACCGCCGCCATTGCGCCGGAACGGATCGAAAAGAATATCGACATCAACCGCCTCGTTCCTGGCGGCCTGATCAGTTATGCATCATCCGGCACAGGTCAAGCCGCATTCAATTTGCTAAAGCAGGCAAGACAGCTTTGGAGCAATGTCGATTACAACTGGCAACGCTGGGTCATCAATTACAACAACACCAATCAAGCCAGTTTCCTGTCGTCATTCGGCATCGCCGACTTCAAAACCATGGTGTACTGGATGATGACCATCGTAGGCATCATCACCGCAATGCTCAGCCTCTTTCTACTCTACCGAAGACCTAAGCCCATAGACCGTACTTTGGTTGTCTATAACCGTTTTTTAAAGAAAATCGCCAAAGCGGGATTAACCAAAAACACAGGCGAAGGTGCAAGGGATTTTGCTGAACGCATTAAACCCAAACTGCCAGAACAGGCTGACGGCATCGAAGAAATCACTGCGAGTTTTATCGACCAAAGGTATGGTAGTAAACCGTCGGAGGATGGTTTTAAACGGTTGGATAGGTTGGTGGGTTTGTTTAAGGTCTAAATGCCAGATCAAACCTATTTGGGAGGGAAGTAGTATCGTGTCATCTTTGTTTGTACACCATGTATTATTGGTTT
>PMDM01000340.1 GCA_003155565.1 Methylococcaceae bacterium
CCCCACCGTACTATTCTCTATTCGGGAAATGCCAATATAACTGGGGGATTTATAAAATTCGGATTAAAGTCAACTTCACCTAGAGGATGTTTAGGTAGTTCTGGCAATGATATGGAACTAACCAATTGTTCTGACTCAGAAATACCCAAAAGCAATTGATCGAAGAATTGAGGAAGGTTATTTTCTCCGGCTTCAATGATCCGAGAACACAAACGAATTGACTGTCGTATAAACTCGGCAAAATTATAAACCTCCTCGCTTAGAAGTTTTTCGTCCGTAATTATCTTTTTAATTTTTTTATCTTCAGACTCCCGATCACCATGCACCACTTCGCTACGTAGGCTATATATAAATGAGATCCACTTGGACGTCTCAGTACGTTTATCAGGCGAGGCAAACAATCGTGCTGCTCTCATTTTAAGGCGATAAGTCAAAACCTCTTTTTCGGAAGATTTAAGAAAAAGTGATTCTGCCGCTATTGCTAGATCAACCAACCTATCTTTTGCGTTGTTCCGTTTCATCGCCATGTCGTATCGATTCAAGGCGACCCCAAGTGGACTGTTTTCACTTTTAAGGATTGAAGCAAAATACTTCGCTTCTTCCAAATGTAAATCGGTAAATGCAGCACAACCTATTCGATAATTGATGTATGGGGGCATCCACCACCTTGTTCTATTCCCAAATACCGATCCGTGTGTTTGATTAAACACGGGATTGAAAACAAGACCTTTCTGAATAGAGCCAATCGCATGAACCTCCGATTCAGCTGCGAGGCGTATGGCTTGTACCACCTGCATCGTGGGTTCTTCATTACACTGTACATCGTCAGTTATTGTTGCCCGACTCCTGCGATCCTGCTTTAGAATGATCGCGTGGCTGTGCCACGCCGGAATTCTAGTTCCCCAGGGAACTTGTTCAATAAACCAGAAATTATCAATATATGCTTCGGGAAAAATGGTGCAATCTCCCAGATCAAACTTATCGATGGGTCCAAAGGTCACAGTGAGAACGGTGAAGTAGCCCTCGATAGCGTCAATTATCATGCTACCTATAACCTCTGGTGTTAATTTACGTTTAAAGAGGTCGGGATAGCTCGCCGCCACCACAATTGAGTGCAGAAATGAAGCTCTAATTTGCTCAGATTGTTCCGAGCCTGTCAGAGCCGGAGGGAATTCAGAGAGAATTTGATCGGCTAGAGCGTGGAGCCTTGGATTTTCGATTGCTTTACTTATCAGTCCCATTTCGTCGAAGTTGGGGAATGTACCCATCGTAAACGCATGGCCCCACACACGAGATTCTGAAATATTTTCAATGGTAGCCTCCAAAATCTTTAGAATTTCCGATGTACATTCGTTGATTGAGTCTTTGTTCATGTGTTCATCTCAGATGGGTAGCTCAGTTGAGGTGAGTTACAAACCCCAGCAATTATAATGGCCAAGGTCATGTTGGGGTTCACAAGTTCGCCCCAAACTACGATTACCCGCCTATTCCCGTATGCCGCGCCGAGCATCGGAGCATTTATCGGGAATCGCCCGTTAGGGGTGCGGCAGGGANNGTCAAAGGGACAGGAGTCCCTTTTGACAACCCCTGGTAAATGCGAGTAGCGCAGGAAGCAAGCGGCATCGGGCGGATTTCTTTTGGATACTTTTCTTTGTCCGTGCAAAGAAAAGTATCTCGTCCGTGGGTACGAGAACCCACATTATAATAACTGTCGCGTTAGCGACACTTTAATTAATACACCCCTCACCCTAACCCTCTCTCACAAGGGGAGAGGGGACAAAATGGGATTCCGGCAAGCGGCACAAGTTCCTACTTGCTTGCCGCACTTCCGCCATCCTTGGCGGTCGTCCATACCTGACTGACAGTTATAATCTATAACTACTTCACCCTCATCCCCGCTACCGCCCCCTCATCAGGACTTAACACAAAAATATCCTTCCCGCCCGGCCCTGCCACTAACACCATACCTTCTGAATTGCCAAAACGCATTTTCCGTGGTGCAAGATTGGCTAATACTAAAGTCAAACGGCCTTCCAATTCTTCCGGTTTGTAAGCGGATTTGATGCCAGCAAACACAGTGCGGCATTCGTCGCCAATATCAACGGTCAGTTTCAGTAATTTATCTGCTTCCGGTACTGATTCCGCCTTGATAATCTTGGCGATACGTAAATCCAGTTTGGCGAAGTCGTCGATTTGTATGGTGTCGGCGATGGGTTCAAATTGTTTAGCTTTTGGCTCGGGCTTGGATTTGTCGCTGGTTTTTTCCAGATTTTCTTTCGATGCGTCGATGATTGCCGCGATTTTGTCGGCTTCAACCCGTGTCATCAGCGGTTTGAATTCATTGATGGCATGGCCTTTTAATGGCTGCAATCCTGCAACCCAGTTTTGGCTTTCAATCGCCAAAAACTGTTCAGCTTCCTTAACCAACGCTGGTAGCACGGGTTTTAAATAAGCCGTTAAAACACGAAACAAGTTAAGTCCCATTGAACACACATCATGTAATTCTTGATCTTTGCCTTCTTCCTTGGCGAGCAACCAGGGTTTTTTTTCGTCGATATACTGGTTGGCCTTGTCTGCCAACGCCATGATCTCACGCATGGCTTTGGCGAATTCCCGCGTTTCGTACAATTCGGCAATGCTTTCGTTGACGTTGATAAAATCCGCAAATAATGCCGGTTCTGAACAGTTTTCAGATAAGCGGTTGGCAAAGCGTTTGCTGATAAAACCGCTGCATCGGCTGGCAATATTGACAACTTTGCCGACCAAATCAGAGTTAACCCGTTGGCTAAAATCATCGAAATTAAGGTCAATATCATCCACCCCAGCGCTGAGTTTGGCGGCAAAATAATAACGTAGATATTCCGGGTTAAGATGATCCAAATAGGTTCTGGCTGTAATGAAAGTGCCACGGGATTTAGACATTTTTTCGCCATTCACGGTTAAAAAGCCGTGCGCAAAAATCGCGCTGGGTGTCCTGAACTGCGCTCCGGTCAGCATGGCCGGCCAGAATAGGGCGTGAAAATAGATAATGTCTTTGCCTATAAAATGGTAAAGTTCAGTGTTGCTGTCTTTGCGCCAAAACTCATCAAAATCCAGCCCTTGCTTATCGCAGAGATTTTTGAAGCTCGCCATATAACCAATCGGCGCATCCAGCCAGACGTAAAAATATTTGCCCGGCGCATCGGGTATTTCAAACCCGAAATACGGTGCGTCGCGGCTTATATCCCATTGTTGCAAGCCGCCGTCCAACCACTCTGCCAATTTATTGGTGACTTCGGGCTGTAAATGCCCGGCATTAGTCCAATCACGTAGCATATCCTTAAAATTTTCCAGATTGAAAAAGTAATGCACGGAATCTTTCGGAACGGGTTTTGCGCCTGAAATAGCCGACACGGCATTTTTTAGCTCGGTAGGGGAATACGTCGAGCCGCACACTTCGCAGCCGTCGCCGTATTGCTCCAGCGCACCACATTTCGGGCAGTCACCCTTGATAAAGCGGTCAGCCAAGAACATCTTCTTGACCGGATCATAGCCCTGGGTGATGGTGCGTGAATTGATATGCCCGGCATCGCGTAGCCGTTCGTAAATTAACGAGGAAAACACCTTGTTTTCTTCGGAATGGGTGCTGTGATAATTGTCGAATGCTACGCCGAATTCGCCGAAATCTGCCAGATGCTCTTTACCCACTTGGGCAATAAGTTCTTCAGGACTAATACCTTCTCGGTCGGCTTTGAGCATAATCGGCGTGCCGTGGGTATCATCTGCACATACGTAATAACACAGGTTGCCGCGTTGCTTCTGAAAACGCACCCAAATATCGGTCTGTATATATTCGACTAAATGACCGATATGGATCGGGCCGTTGGCATAAGGTAAGGCGCTGGTAACCAGGATTTTTCTAGTGGACATGATGGGGTTAGTAAACAGGTCAAAAACAAAAAGGCATTATGTCATAAACGGGCGCTTGTTGGCATATTGGGAAGCCATGCGGCATGGAGCATTGATTTGCTGTAAAATGGCACGGACAGGGTGATTGTTACATAATGACTTAAACGCTTTGCGTGGCAACACACTAATCCAAGCATAACCACAATGCCGATGAGTTTAAGGGAGTGAGCTCCCTCTCCTCGCGGGAGAGGGCTGGGGTGAGGGGATTTCAAAAGATTGTGCTATTAATTTCCCCTCATCCTAACCTTCTCCCTCGAGGGAGAAGGGACTAAATCCGCATTACCTAATAGCATTGAGCATAACTCCAGGACTATAACGTGACCGACATTGTTAAAACCGACGTAGAAAACGCCCTTAAAACCATAATCGACCCAAACCACGGTCTCGACCTTGTTTCCGCGAAATCGGTAAAATCGATAGCCATTGAAAACAATGCCGTCACTGTCAAAATAGAACTGGGTTATCCGGCCTTAAGCTATCACGAGGAATTGAAAACGGCTGTTGAACAACAACTTAAAACCCTTGCCGATATTGGCGCTACCGTTGAAGTCTCCACCAAAATCATCTCCCACGCCGTACAGCAAGCCCTAAAACCCCAACCCAACATCAAAAACATTATCGCGGTAGCTTCGGGCAAGGGCGGGGTTGGCAAATCCACCACCGCCGTCAATCTGGCGTTGGCGTTGGCGGCGGAAGGCGCGAATGTCGGCATCCTGGATGCGGATATTTATGGCCCAAGCATTCCCACCATGCTAGGCCTGTCCGGTTATCCAGAAAGTCGCGACAACAAGACCATGATGCCCAAGATTGCCTACAACATCCAAACCATGTCAATCGGCTATCTGGTGGATGCCGGCCAGGCCATGATCTGGCGCGGCCCCATGGTCACCAATGCCTTACAGCAATTGCTCAGGGATACCAATTGGGACAATGTCGATTACTTGATTGTGGACCTGCCACCCGGCACCGGCGACATCCAGTTGACCTTATCGCAACAGATTCCCGTAAGCGGCGCGATTATCGTCACTACGCCGCAAGACATCGCCCTGATCGATGCCCAGCGCGGCTTAGGCATGTTCCAAAAAGTCAATGTGCCCGTGTTGGGCATCGTCGAAAACATGAGCATGCACATTTGCAGCAACTGCGGCCATAGCGAACCCATCTTTGGGACAGGCGGCGGCATGGCGATGGCGGAAACCAACCATGTCGATTTCCTCGGCGCACTGCCGCTGGACATCAACATCCGCATCCAGGCCGATTCCGGCCAACCCACGGTTGCCGCTGACCCAGACAGCCCGGCCGCGCAAATGTACAAAACTATTGCCCGTAAAGCGACGGCAAAATTGGCGTTGAAGGCGAAGGATTTCAGCACCCGCTTTCCTAATATTGTTATACAAAATACTTGACATATTGTTGGGGTTCGCAATCTCACCCCAACTGCGTTTTAAATTTCGTTTTTTGAGGAGTCCTTAATGGCAGACTGTAATCAAGTCAACTGGTTGTTAGAGATCATCAAAATAGTGCCTACTTTTATTGTGGGGCTTATCGCTGTTCGCATCGCTTGGAAGCAGGGTGATATTGCCCAAGAACAACGCAACATCGCCGAAGCAAAATTAAATCTCGATCTGTTCACGCGGAGGCTTGCAATTTTTACGGAGACGTGGGAAACGGCATCTAACGTGGTTCAAAGTAGTGATCCCATGCCACCACCGCCTAGCATGACGAATTTGTTACCCGAAGCATCGTTTCTGTTTGGTGCCGAAGTTGAAGCATATATGAACGAATTGGCGAATAATATGAGCAAGTTAGCCGCCATGCGAAGAGCCAGAGGTAACAATAATCCCGATTCTGCCAATAAAATTGATGAAATTGATCTTGAAAAGTGGATTAACAACGCGGCTAAAGAGGGCATTCGCAATATTTTCAGCCCCTATCTGAACTTTTCAAAGTGGCGCTGATTTTTTGTTGCGGAAAAAAGGTCATAAAGCGTATAAACGTAAGGTGAATTAGGTTGGCAAACATACGGCCTATCTGTCTTGATTGTACTTTTGGCCTAGTCGTAATCCACCATAATTGTGACCGTCTATATGGTGGATACGACGCGCGGGAACTCTTTACTTGCATAAAGATTGGATGACGCGCGCGTCTAATCCACCCTACTGCACTTAATTTTGGAAGTCTATGATTGAGAAAATTTATTATCTTATCTTTTTGCCAATCTTCATATGGTTGCTACTTGGCAGCTATAAAGAATTTAAAAATGATTACGGCATAGATAATGATTCAGAGTTTCTTTCCAAAATGTGTTGGTTGTTAATGGTACTTTACGGGGCTATAACGCTTTTTATGATGGCGTTTTTCAATACTTCAATAGTCTTAAATATAAAACATTGGTAAGAGCTATAGGGCATTAGGTTGGGCTGAATGTAATGATGCCCAACATAAACGAAGCCTTTAACATTGGGGTTCGCGCACTCACCCCAACCTACACAATAATATCGCTGTACAAAACAAAATATAAAAATATATTATAAATCAATAATATACTTCTCATTAGCATCAAATCAGCACGTAGGCTGGGTTGGTAAACCCAGCAATCCTTGGTCGCTACGCTGGGTTTCGTACCTCTACCCAGCCTACACGTTAATATTGATGCACAAACCACCAACATAAAATTTATTCTAAAACAATAAGCTACTAATCATGAGCCTCAAATCAGACAAATGGATACGCCGTATGGCGCGAGCACGTAGGCTGGGTTGGTAAACCCAGCAATCCTTCGTCGCTACGCTGGGTTTCGTACCTCAACCCAGCCTACACGTTGATATTGATATACAAAACACCTAACATAAAAATTTATTCTAAAACAAAGTGAAGAAACCATCCATAAATCCTCGCCAAATGCCGTTCGCGTTACGCGACCTGCTCCTTAATGATCGGATTTATTGTCATATCGATTATGATTGTTGATAATGTCTGCGTTGATGTTTTTGCTAAAAACTACTTGGATTCAAGATAAACCCCATGGATAAGCTGCAAGCTTACGTAGAGTCTTTCATCGCATCATTGCGATCAACCGATACGCTTTACGAAATTCTACGCAAATTAACCCTGTTTTTCACAAGTTTTCCACTGGATGACGTTAAAGCCATTCTTACGGCTACGGCTACCAGCTTTGCCTTGATCCTAGTTGCTGAGATGGGTGATAAAAGCCAATTGGTTTGTATGGCCTTGGCCGCAAAACATAGGCCTTTACCTGTCGTTTTTGGTGCACTTAGGGCCGTAGGTTGGGCTGAATGTAATGATGCCCAACATAAACGAAGCCTTTAACGTTGGGGTTCGTACCTCACCCCAACCTACATGATAATTCGTTATACAATATATCCAACGTAAAAATTATTCCTAAAACACTAAGCTACAACTCATGAGCATCAAATCAGACAAATGGATACGCCGGATGGCGCAGCAACACGGCATGATCGAACCGTTTGAATCCGGGCAAGTACGCGATTCCGAACAAGGCCGGGTGATTTCTTACGGCACATCAAGCTACGGCTATGACGTGCGCTGTTCGGACGAATTCAAAATTTTCACCAACATCAATTCGGCGGTGGTCGATCCTAAAAATTTTGACCCGAACAGCTTTGTGGATGTCAAAGCCGATGTGTGCATTATTCCGCCCAACTCCTTCGCCTTGGCGCGGACGGTGGAGTTTTTTCGCATACCCCGCGATGTGTTGACGATATGCCTGGGCAAATCGACTTATGCCCGTTGCGGGATTATCGTGAATGTCACGCCGTTGGAGCCGGAATGGGAAGGCCACGTCACCCTGGAGTTTTCCAATACCACCACGCTACCGGCAAAAATCTATGCCAATGAAGGCGTTGCCCAAATGCTGTTTTTTGGCAGCGATGAGGTGTGCGAAACTTCTTATAAAGACCGGGGCGGTAAATATCAGGGGCAGACAGGTGTGACTTTGCCGAAAGCTTAATCACGTATGAAACAATCCCCTTTCGACCCTGAGCGATTTTTTAAAAGTGCCTGCTTATTTGAAGCCGCGCTTATTTTGGTCGCTATCGTGTTAGGTTGGTTAAGCGGGATCAATCCGTTTGCCACTTTGCACTATTCCGAAAGTGCTATCATCTTTGGCATCTTGGGAACAATTCCCTTATTTCTGCTGTTTTTGCTTCTGGAACAACTCACATCCGAATCTGTCGTTACCATCCGACGTTTTCTACTGGAAACCTTGGGGCCTGCTTTGCACCGCTATCATTGGGCTGATTTGTTCATCTTGGCGGCGATAGCGGGCATATCCGAAGAAATCCTGTTTCGCGGCGTAATCCAACCGTGGATGGAATCATCATGGGGAGTTACCGCCGGGCTGATCGGCAGTAACATCCTCTTTGGGCTGGNNGGTACATGCCATCACACCGCTCTATACCGTCCTGGCAACCCTGGTGGGCATTTACTTGGGGCTTGCCCTGGATATTGGCGGCGACAGGAATCTATTAACCCCCATTATCATCCACGGGCTGTATGATTTTCTGGCATTTCTGGCACTGATGCGGAGTTATCGGGCAAGCTTGCCTACACAAGATCATTTGAACGACCGCTGAAACCATCCCTGCGATTTGTTATCGTTTGCTTGTGGGCTTCAACAAAATCTAATTTCACTAAAAAAACTGTGTGATATGACACACCTACTGTGGCATATCACACAGTTTTTTCTGTAAGCCTTGTCTCATGTGGGTTTCAGCGGTAGCAAAATTTAATTAAACTGTGTCATATCACACACTTTTTGACTTTAGCTTAAATCCAGACGGATTGGGCAGTCGTTTTCCCGTCCTTTTGTCGGTTTTTTGCTTGCTATGCAGATGAATTAAATATCAGGAAAAATTAATAATATTATTATATATCAATTATTTATGTATATTTAAAAAGTATTTTTGTAATAGTGAGAAAGAATCCGAAGTGGCCTGTAAAAAAAGCTAAATAATATGGCATAAATAATGCTGCATTTAACATTGGTTCGGATTTTGAATCCGCCCTATTAAATAATACCCTAAATCCACACTTGGTTTTGCTAGCGAGCGTTTTGTCTAGTAATATGGCGCGTTCAAAATTGGTGAGGATTAATTTGGTGACAGTGTGATGTTTGAGTTCCGTCGCAACTGTTTCCAATCAATTCAATAAGCATACCCGTAGGATTAGTTATGAATAAATCGAATAAATTACTTTTAGTAACGGCAACAATGTCCGTATTAACGACACACAGCGCCATTGTTTCAGCCGACCACGGGTCTTTGGGCTTTGGTATTGGCACGGCATCGCCCATTATCACCCAAACCGGTGTAACGCTGCCAATTGGCATGTGGGCTGGCGGGATAATCACGCAATTTAGCAACTTCGATAGCGCATCGGATCAAAAGCTACTTAGTTTAAAGAATAATGCTGTTGACGATGCCCACGGTGATGTCCACAGCGTGAACACTTTGCTGATACCGTCAGTGTTTGCCGCTTACGGGATTACCGACGATTTGACGCTAGGCCTTAGAGTTCCGTATGTGCTGCGTTCCGGTGTGCGTTCACCACAGGATACCGACCCTTCCCTTGCTGTCGATAAACTAGGCGATCCCAGCGGATTTGGGGATGTTTCTTTCTTTGGGCAATATCGCTTCTTTCACAGTGCCGATAATCTAAACCATGCCTCCTTAGTTGTAGCACTCAAAACTCCAACGGGGCGAACAGGTGTACAGACCAATCAGGGCGGTAATTTTGAAACGCATCATCAACCCGGTGGCGGCGCATGGAGCCCCTCTTTTGGGCTTTCTTTCACACGAGCAATGGGAAGTTTTTCTTTTGACACCAGCGTTCTTTATACCGTAGCAACCACTGGGGCGCAAAAACCCGACCTCGGCGATGTTATTGGTTATAACTTTGCGCTGTCTT
>PMDM01000225.1 GCA_003155565.1 Methylococcaceae bacterium
CTAAAGGCGACAGTCCCAGACGTATTATAATAGAGTCCAAAGCAGAGGAAGATCACTTATTTGACATGTTTGAAACAACACTGGTTGTTGATCCAAAAGCGGCAAAAGCATTCTCTCAGACCACAGGCGTTATCTTAGGTACCGCCAATAAAAACGCAACAGCAATAAAACAATGGCGAAAAGAACAGAGAAAACTAAAACCAGAGCAAAGAATTAATGTTCTTGGTTTTATACCAGATGATTTGCAGCGGATGTATAGAGTAGGGCAATATGCAGAAAAACAGACCAGTACACAAGCCACTGCTGATGAGGGTTCTGTTAAAAATGCTGAAAGTGGATTTCCTACGAGCGATAGTCCTGGCAGTATTGTTATAGAAACCAAAAACGGAGAAATAACGGAGTTTACCGATTCTGTTTTTGCCAATTACGCCCCTCAGCGGTTAACCATTCCAGGCGCAAAGCAACATCCCGGTAAATTGGTGCAATCGGCAGCCATGTCGGCTGTGGAGCCGCCAGTGCCGACTTATGCGCCCGTACTGCCCGCGAATCTAATACAAGAGGGTTTACTATCGCTAGCACAGCTTGAAGCTGTGGTTTATGCCGGTCAGGCGCATTCTGAGCTATTGCCGAACGGATCACGAAAAGGGTTTTTTATCGGCGACGGAACCGGTGTAGGTAAAGGTCGGGAAATATCCGGCATCATCATGGATAACATGATGCAAGGCCGTAACAAGGCGGTGTGGGTGTCATTTAACGAAGGCTTAATCGAGGATGCCAGGAGAGATTTTTCAGGTATTGGTGGCGATCCAGGAAAAATATTCTTTCAAGGCAAAACCAAAGCCGGCAATGACATTACACACACCGACGGCATCCTGTTTACTACCTACTCGACACTGCGTGGAGGTGAAAAAAAGCAAGCCAATGATCTGGGACAGAAGGGTGGTAAAACCCGCGCTCAACAAATTATCGATTGGCTGGGTGAAGATTTTGATGGCGTGATTGCTTTTGATGAGGCGCACAGCATGGGCAATGCTATTGCGGTTAAAGGCAAACGGGGTGTGAAAAAACCCTCACAGCAGGCAATAGCAGGGATTAACCTGCAACGCGAATTGCCTAGTGCGCGTGTTGCCTATGTGTCCGCTACCGGCGCTACTGAGATTAGCAATTTAAGCTATGCAGATCGTTTGGGGCTATGGGGCGAAGGCACACCGTTTGCCGACGTGAATAAATTTATACAAGATGTGTCGCACGGCGACATAGCCTCAATGGAGTTGATTAGTCGTGATATGAAAGCAATGGGCATGTATATCGCTCGGTCGCTGTCTTATGACGGGGTGAGCTATGAACGACTGGAACATACGCTATCTGATTTGCAAGAGGATATTTATAACGAACTGGCCGGAGCTTGGCAGATTGTTTTAAGCAATGTTGATGAGGCACTAGAAATCACTCAGGCCGGTAGCAGTGGCAACGCCAAAAGTGCGGCAATGGCGCAGTTTTNNCGCATCATTGCCGCTGCAACAGCGAATGATACCGCCCTGGAAGATTTGGATTTTACGCCACGGCAAATGTTGATGGATTACGTCAGAAACGGTTTTCCGGTGGCGGCTTATGAGGAGTCTAAGGACGAAAACGGCAACACTGTTTATCTACCGGTGAAGGATTCGGAAGGGAACCCGATATTTGATCGTGAAGCGATCGCTTTGCGGGATGCCTTACTGGAAACGCTGCAACAGATTCGTGTACCCGAAAATCCATTAGATTCAATTATCAACGCCTTTGGCTCTGAAATGGTGGCCGAAGTAACAGGACGTAGTCGTCGATTTGTCCAGATTCGTGATGATGAAGGCGATCTGAAAATTGTTGAAGAAAAGCGCGGTAAGAACTCATCAAGAGCGGATGCTGAGGCATTCCAAAACGACAAAAAGAAAATCCTTGTGTTTTCGGGAGCCGGGGGAACCGGGTATAGCTTTCATGCCGACAATACTGCTGAAAACCAACGTAGGCGTATTCATTACATTTTACAGCCGGGTTGGCGGGCCGATGCGGCGGTGCAGGGCTTTGGTCGCACCCACAGAACGAATCAGGCGAACGAGCCACATTATGTGCTACCAACTACCAATCTAAAGGCGCAAAAGCGGTTTGTATCATCAATAGCGCGTCGTCTGGATCAATTGGGCGCATTGACTCGTGGCCAGCGTCAAGCAACCAGTCAGGGGATGTTTACGGCGGCTGATAATCTCGAAAGCGAATATGCCACATTGGCGTTGAACAACTTCTTTAGTGATCTATATCGCGGTAAAACGGAGTTGTCTTTTCATGAAATTACCAAGCAAATGGGCTTAAATCTGCTGGATGAAAATGGCTCATTTTCAGAAAGCAAGATACCGGCAATTCCACAGTTTCTAAATCGCCTGCTATCGCTTAAAACACATCAACAAAATGCGGTGTTCGGCGAGTTCGAAAATCGACTGGTCGAGGCTGTTGAATATGCAAAGCAACGAGGTTTTTTTGATGTGGGTTTGCAGACTTTGACGGCCATGAGTATCCAAAAAACCCGCGATGATGTTGCTTATGAAGATCAAAAAACCGGCGCGCAAACGCGCTATGTCGAGTTGGCCGTAACCACTGCAATCGATTATTGCGAATGGAAAGAGGCCAAGAAAATCGCAGATGGTCGCCGTAATGCCGATGACTTAAGTGGCTGGTTTGTTTCTGAGCTTGGAAAGAATAAGGGCAATGTTTTCTATCTTAAGGATATTGGCGAACGATTGGATTCAGAAGGCAAGGCTGTTCGACGCGGGATTGTTCATACAATTAAAAAGAACGGGCATAAGTACATCGATAACGCGGACATAATCCAGCGCGGTTGGGAGTACAGAACCGTTATCACTAATAGTGTGGGCAGTTACCAGAAAGTCACTCTTACCCGGGCAATCGATGAAGCGGAAGCTAAAAAACTTTGGACTGCACAAGTAAAGAATGCGCCAAAGTCAGAGACTAAGACCGAGAGAATGATCGTTGGGGTGATCTTGCCTATCTGGGACCGTGTCGTCGGCTCTGAGACTATCAAGCGCTTGCAGACCGACGAAGGGGAGCAACTGCTGGGGCGTATGTTAGGGTCGAAATCCGCTAAACAAACGCTGAAGAATCTTGGCCTTAACTCTAGCCTGCCCCCAATGTCGACTAGCGAGTTATTTAATTCAATCAAGCATGGCAATAAGGCTATTTTGTCAAACGGCTGGGAGATTTATGTTTCAAAAGTTAATTATGAGGATCGTATTGAGGTAAAAGGGCGTAGCAGTTTCACCGAGGCCGAGAAACGATTATTGAAAGAACAAGGGGCTTTTTCGGAGCGAATTAACTGGGCGGATAGAGTCTTTATTCCATCAGGCGACCAAG
>PMDM01000297.1 GCA_003155565.1 Methylococcaceae bacterium
CCAGATGCAGCATGACCGCCGAATCCTTGCCGATGGAATAGAGCATCACCGGGTTGCCGATTTCGGCAACCACTTCGCGGATGATATGGATGCTTTCGGCTTCAAGCTGTTTGAGGTGGGTGAGTGTGTAATCGGTCATTGAATGTTCGTTGTGGTTATAGGCGGCGCGGTTGTACTGAATGTTTGTTCAGAATGCTTGTTGAGAATGTTTAAGACTGCTCATTTTAGTTGGAAAGGGTCTGTATTGCCAGAAGTGCATGACAAGGTTAGGTTTGCGTGACGGATTCCATACTAAGGAATCTTTAGATAAGTCTTTCGACAGGGCTCTCCTAAACTTATCGAAGGGCTCAGGACGAACGGGTTAAGAGATGATTCCGTTCGTAGTGAGCCTGCGCCACGGGCACTTCCTTTGGTCGTCGAGCCATGATCGGAATCAACTTGTTCAGGGTTTCCTTAAGATTATTTGATTGCCATCATATCAAGCGCCAAAGCCTCAGCTACTTTAATACCATCTACAGCAGCAGACAGAATCCCGCCAGCATACCCCGCGCCTTCTCCGGCGGGATAAAGTCCTTTGGTGTTGATGCTCTGGTAATGTTCATTACGTTTGATCCGAATAGGCGATGAGGTGCGGGTTTCAACACCAGTCAACACCGCATCCGGCATGGCAAATCCAGGGATTTTTTTGTCAAACGCAGGGATGGCTTCACGAATGGCTTCGATAGCATAATCCGGCAAGGCTGAAGCTAGATTACACAGATGCACGTCAGGCAAATAAGAAGGTGTCACTTTACCGAAGGAAGTTGAGGGAGTATTAGCTAGAAAATCACCGACTAACTGCCCTGGAGCCGCATAAGTTTTGCCTCCCAAGACATAAGCATGGGCTTCAAGACGGCGTTGATAGTCGATACCTGCCAGCGGATGTCCAGGATAATCCTCCGGCGTAATGCCAACAACAATGCCGCTATTTGCGTTGCGTTCATTCCGGGAATATTGGCTCATGCCATTGGTGACAACATGTTCTGCTTCTGAAGTGGCAGCCACCACCGTTCCGCCCGGACACATACAAAAACTGTACACCGAACGGCCATTCTTGCAGTGATGCACCAGCTTGTANNGACAGAAAAAGGTTTGGCTTCAACATAAATGCCCTGCTCATAAAGCATCTTGAAGGTATCACGGGCGCTATGGCCGACAGCAAGCACAATGTGATCGCTAGCGATAGTTTCGCCATTAGTAAGGGTAACGCCCTGAACTTGATTGTTTTCAATCTCGATCTTATCTACACGGCTTTGAAAGCGGATTTCTCCGCCTAATGATTCAATTGCTGCCCGCATTTGTTCGACTACTGTAACCAGCTTATACGTGCCAATATGGGGCTTGCTGACGTACAGGATTTCGGCAGGTGCTCCAGCTTTTACGAATTCTGTCAACACTTTCCTACCGTAATGGTTAGGATCTTTGATTTGCGTGTACAGCTTGCCGTCGGAAAACGTNNCGCCGCCTTCGCCAAATTGCACATTGGATTCGGGATTGAATTGCCGTTTTCGCCACAGGCCGAAGGTATCTTTGGTGCGTTCCCTTACCTCTTTACCACGTTCCAAAATGATCGGTCGGAATCCCATTTGCGCCAGGATTAATCCGGCAAATAAACCACAAGGCCCAGTGCCTATAACAATAGGGCGCAGTTTAAGATTTTTGGGCGCTTGGGCTACAAAGCGATAAGACGTGTCCGGTGTTAAGGAGATTTTCGGATCGTCTTTTAAACGCAATAAGATACTTTCCTCATTTTCAGTTTCTATATCAATGGTATAGATGAGGTGGATATCATTCCGCTTACGGGCATCATGGGCGCGGCGGAATATCTTATAGGTGATAAGGTCTGCTTCGGNNAGTTTGAGTTCGGTGATTCGGAGCATGGTGGATTTTGCTAAGTATTATTAATCTTACTTTATTAGGTAGTGGTGCTTAAACTCGTCATACCCGCCGGGAAGCGGGTATCCAGTGCCATGGATGGCAATCTAAAATCCATCCATGGAGTCTGGATTCCGGCAATCCCTGCCGGAATGACGTGTTTGAAAGTAGGTTTTGCATCTGGCAATGTGAAATTAAGCAACATTGCACATATTATGACGGTTAAACTCACAAAAGGGGAAAGGTTGTGGCGACAGGAAAAATTATTACGGTTGTTGGGATTGCGTTAGTCTTAATAGGACTTGCTGTCAGCTATGCGCCCTGGCTGGTTAACTGGTTTGGCAGGTTACCCGGCGATATTCGCATCCAGAATAAAAAAAGTTTTGTGTTCATCCCGATTGTATCCATGTTAATCGTGAGCATTGTCTTAACGTTGATTATCAATTTGTTTTTTCGGAAATAGGAAGTAGCCTGGATGGAGCTTTGCGGAATCCAGGGCAAATGTGATTTCGATTATCCCGGATTACACTGCGTTTCATCCAGGCTACCTTGCTAATTTGTCTGATAGATTAATCATATCAGTCTGGCACATTGATGCCGATAGGTGGGAGGAGTCCATCCCATTGCCCTACGGCCCTATATTTATATTATAAGGGCTTGCGGTCAGCTATGCGCTTGGACGATTAACTGGTTCAGCAGGTTATCGGGCGATATTTGCATCCAGAATGAAAAAAGCTTTGTGTTCATCCCGATTGTGTCCATGTTAATCGTGAGCATTATTTTGACGTTGATAGTGAATTTGTTTTTTAGAAAATAATGTAGTGTGCGTTTTACGCACCAAATCAGGTGCATGAAATGCACCCTACGCGACTTAGCGCATAAAACATACCAAAATAATATGAAATATTCACGCAAATAAATGATATACAACAGAAATTCGAAGGGGTAATATTCACTGCGTCTGAAAACTGTCTTGTTCAGGGATTCCTAACATAGTCACTAACATTTTATCAATTACTATAATGCGACCAGTCTTTTGCACAAATAACGTAGAACTATTCGAAAAAGCATGGCATCGACTATATGATGGTGGAATACCGACGATCCCACCTTACGCATTCTTACCTTGGCAGATGCCCTGGCAAGTGATGCAACTTAATACTATGTTGCCACGGGAGAAAATGTTAGCAACGTCATTAACATCATTGAATTGGAAAAAAACATGGGAAATGTTTGGTAAGCTTCACGTGTGTTTAGATTGGCAATATGATGAAGCTGTGAACATACTTCAAGACCCAAGTTACATCGTAAAAAACCCAATCAACATGGATGAGTTTGAACAAGTCTTATATCAAATGTCATCAATATATGAAAAGTTGCCTAAACTTTTAGACGAGAAGATTTTAAAATGGTGCTTTGCGTTTGATGCCTTTATTGGGGCAGTATATGTTGTTTTTACAATTATAATAAATTGAATTTTTGTATGTTTTTTTTAAATAAAATAGTTGTAGTCCGATATTTTAGCTTTTTGCGGTAACTAATTTTTTAACAATTAATAAAAAACATTATGGGCAAGGGTTGTGTCTTTATTAGTTATCGTCGCGATGATTCGGCTGGTTACGCACGTGCTATATATAATCAGCTTGTCCAGTACTTTTCTGAAGAACGTATTTTCATGGATGTGGATACAATCGAACCAGGTTTAGAATTTGACGAAGCGATTAAACTCGCTATAGGTAGTTGCGACGTATTTATTGCGATCATCGGTAAGCATTGGTTAGGTAATCAAGGTGAAAATAACTTGCGTATCAATGATCCAAATGACTACGTGCGACTTGAAATTTCTACCGCGTTATCACGTAACATTCGCCTAATTCCTGTGCTCCTTGATGGGACATCTATGCCAAATGAAGAAGTATTGCCAGAATCCCTTCGACCGCTAACGCGAAGACACGCTTTCGAGATTAACAGTAGCAGATTTAATTTTGACCTGAATAGGTTAATAACAAATGTTTCTAAAGCTCTAGGGGAGAACGGCAAACTAAATGAACCATTGGATAAACGCTATTATTGGTTAGTCGGTGGATTTTCTTTTGGATCATTAGTCGGTGTATTATTCAGTGCATCTTATTTTCAAAAAGGGGAGATTATAGATTCTTTTTTTACTATTCTAAGCTTTGCTGGATTAGGTTTATGGTTTTCCATGTTAGGATACCGAAAGTTTGCTTTGTTTAGCACTGTTGTAGCGTACGCTGCTAATTTTTACCGTGACCGCTCAGATAATGATCTCTCCACCAACAATTTAGAAGGTCACGAATCTGATAAGGGGGTGAATAGTGATGATAATTTATATATTGTCGCCTTTTTATCAGACAATGACGTTAGCTTTGATTTTGATAGTAACGATAGTTTAAATGATGATATCCACGAATTAAACGATAGCTAACTACTTTTAAAAATGGTACGCGATGCGTACCCTACAAATCTACTCTTCAGGTTTATTCCGTAGCTGGTTTGTTACTTGGAACACGCCTCTTCCCCACATTTTTTTTATCCCTGTCCCGCACCTTCATTTTTTTAACCACCGCTTTTTTAGCCGGTTCTTTTTTATCTTTGCTGCCTGCGGCTTTGCCGGAGGCTTTGAGTTTTTTCGGGCCTTGGTAGCTGCCTTCCAGCCCTTTAAGGGTACGACGGATAAAGTCCTGCTTTAAAAANNTGCGACCGATACGGTGGATGTAATCAATACCGTTGCGGGGAATGTCAAAGTTGATGACAAGATTGATGCCTTTGATGTCCAGGCCACGGGCGGCCAGGTCGGTGGCGATCAAGGTGTTTATGATGCCGTCCCGATACAGCGCCATGACGCGGTTGCGGTCTTTTTGATCCAGCTCGCCATGCAGCAAGCCGGAGCGTATGCCATCGCCACGGACTGAATTATGCAGTTCATCAGCCCTTAGACGGGTATTGGTGAAAACCAGGGCTTTGTCGAAGCTTTCATGCGCGAGCAGATGTGCCAGCAGTTTCAGCTTATGGTCATGGTCATCAGCCAGTACGAGGTGTTGCGTGATGTTGCGATGACCATCGTGTAACGTGTTTAAGGCAATTACTTTAGGCGTTTTAAGCACTTTGTCGGCAATTTTAATCACGCCGAAATGGGTCAGAGTCGCCGAAAATAACAGGGTTTGCCGTTGTTTATTGCATTGCTCGACAATCGTCAGCACGTCATCGCTAAAACCCATGTCCAGCATACGGTCNNTCTAAAAGACGGCCTGGGGTGGCGATAATAATATCTGTGTCTTTTGTCAGCGCCGCTTGTTGCTTCTTGAAGTCACTGCCGCCAGTAATGATTCCGGTTTTTAGCGAGGTGAATTCGCTGAATTGCTGGCATTGACCAAAAATTTGTTGCGCAAGTTCACGGGTAGGGCAGAGGATTAATACCTGGACACCCATAGGCTTGGCGGGTAAAGCCAGCAACTGTTGCAGGGTGGGCAATAAATAAGCAGCTGTTTTGCCGCTCCCGGTTTCGGCGCTGACCAGTAAGT
>PMDM01000015.1 GCA_003155565.1 Methylococcaceae bacterium
TTGTCCCAGTAGGTAGCACCATCAACGATGTAAAAGGCGGCAAACACGCCTTTTACACCTACATCAACTGGGACATTGACTATCCACGATTCGGCGTCTGCCTGATGTGGTTGCTTGGCTGGAGGATAGCTTCTGTTGTAACTGCCAAATGCATTATGAAAAGTCGTCCAGTTATCTGAGGTATAGGCGATAGCCACCGCCACCGTTTTGGCGAAGTCTATATTTTTTACCAAAATTTCAACATTTAAGTTTCCACTGGGGTCGACGTTTACAGCAACGACAAGTACATTTGGGTTAATGACTACTGTACCGATGCCATCTGTGTGTGCCGGCCCCGTGGCTAGCCGATAGTCAAACCCTGAATTATTGTCCCAGTAAACATTTCCGACGACTTGATATTCGAGAACAAACTGATCAATCTCTGTTTCATCAATGTGAGCTTGCCATACTTCGTTATTGCCTGGTACGGAGCGATTATAACTGCACGGAAAAAAGGCCCAGAACCCAGAACTTGTATGACCCCATACTCCCACAACCTTGGTGAAAGCTATGTTCTGTACCACTACAGAACAATTCGTAAAGAAATTGAAACTCCCTGTCCCGCTAGGGCTGCTTCCGGCTTCTGCATGCAACAGTGACACTGCATTCATAATACCTCCAAAAATCCAAGTGTGAGTTCGTCGTGCATATCTAACTATTGATTCGGCCTGTTGATGTNNGGTTCAAACATCAACAGGCCGAATCAATAACCAACGGTCTATATTTTCTTCCTTTTTGACAGGCTATTAATCCAGTAAGCAATATAAATCGAGGGTGATAGCAATGGGCAACACTCAGAACTTGCCACGCGAAAAGGCCTCCCTATGTGTTGCCACAAAGGGAGGAGATAAACCAAGCAGCGATATGAGCGGTCTGCTTGTAATTGCAACTCACGGGTCAAGAAACGTAAAGCGTTTATCCTAAAAAGAGCAGTTGGAATGCCTGGAAAGCCGTTCGTACTGATGTATAGAAGCATGAATGGCTTTTCAGGCATTCACCCACTGGGTGAGCGGTCAAAAATCCCNNACCGCGCAACTGCTCTTTTTAGGTTTATCGGTTACGCATTACTATATTGCTGAAAATTGGGCATCTGCTAATAGTACGCTTGAAACTATGAATTAACCGGAGTCAAAGCATCCAGATGCCCGTGATGTACAGCAACCCAATCAAGATGTCTTTGTACTCATCGTTACGCACCAACATTTAAGGTAGTAAACAGGTTAATAAGCTCCGAAATAATAAGCAGCATAAGTTATGCCATGTTTTTAGTTTTCCTAATAAATATTATATATTTAATGTTTATTACAATAGGTTATGAATTCTATGCGATATGAATGATATGAATTTATTTCAATCAATTTTTAAAATACGATTAGCACGCCCAATTAATGTGCAAAAACGTTAAGTTTTTTGCACTAATTAAGGTACGCCCACTTTCGTGTGGGGTGTTGTTGCAACCCCTATTCGCACCCCTGGGTGGCCTGGAAGCCAGCCGTGAAATCCTTGCGTAGAAGGCAAAGCAGACATGATTATCCTGTCCATGTCAGCCAATGCCTTTGTGGATGATGAGTTTGTTTGTTTACAATCGAGCATGGATGGCTTCATGCATAAACCTGTGGTTCCAAACGTTTTCTACGCCACGTTGCTGTATTGACCAGAGCTCTACCAAAAAGACTGAAGTTTACAGGACATTGAAAGGTTAAACCAATTAGGCATCGAATCACAGTTGTACCTATTGCACAATGCCCCCCAAAACAATAATAGAAAACGGTCTGATATTGACAGTCCCAAAGGTCTGGATTGGGTCGATAACTACAAATAGCATGAAATTTCAAACGACTGCTTTTGCTTGGCAAAGAATTTTTTCAGAATACTGCCCTCTATTTCCTAAGCGACGTTTTTTCCATAAGCTCTATTGCAATGTCACATGTAATAAATGATGAATCCGACGGTAATTTATTGGAATCATCATTTTGATTATAAGGCACTAATGGATTCTATCTGACGAAGATGGCACTTTTGGCAACTATGTGGTAACTACCCCTAGTTGGCTTCTTTTGCTATAGAAGCGGCTAAGTCTCATACAAACATGTAACTATTGATACAATAACTCACCGCCAGTCCACCCGATTTTTTTTAGTATGATCGATATAAGGTACTTGACATTTTTTATACTTTTACTTCCCTTCACAACCTCTTATGCCAAAGAGGCTTCAAGCCAGCAATTTTTAGTAATCAATTACCATGATATTGTCGATAATCGCATCAATCTTAAAACACAAAACCCTCGTGATTGGGAAGCCTTATCTCTAAATAATTTTGCTGCACATCTAGCTTGGCTTAAAAACAATCATTATCGGGTCATCAGCGTTCAAGATTTGGTTGATTCTGCCGCTGGGCATAAAGACTTGCCCTCTAAGGCAGTAATGTTGACTTTTGATGACGGCTATCAAAGCTTTTACACCCGTGTTTTTCCTCTTTTAAAAAAATACCGCTATCCTGCAACGCTGGCTTTGGTGGGTTCGTGGATGGAAGGACAGCATGCTGAAGATCGGCCCAAAACACCCCTAATGACATGGCCACAGGTACGGGAAGTTGTTGCTTCCGGCTTAGTTGAAATTGCCTCGCACAGTTACGATTTACATCATGGAATACCCGCCAATCCTCAAGGCAATGAGCAAAGCGCGGTTACCAGTCGATTTTACGATAAAGAATATGACGAATATGAAAAGGATGAGACCTATCGGCAGCGGATTTTCGAACATATGGGGAAAAGCGCCGATTTTATTTTTCAAAATCTGGGTATTCGCCCCCGCGTGATGGTTTGGCCTTATGGTGAATATAACGCAATCGCACTGGATGCGGCAAAAATGGCCGGATTGACTATCACCATGGGTTTGCAGGACGGTCATAATACCTTGGCTGATTTATCGGCGATAAAACGTTTAATTATCGACGGAAACCCGGATNNCGCATTCTCGACAGCCGCGCCAACACCGTTTTTTTGCAAGCTTATTCCGATCCCGATGGAGACGGCAATGCCGATGAATTGTATTTCCCTAATCGCCATTTACCCGTGCGCCGGGATTTATTCAACCGCGTAGCCTGGCAGTTAAAAACCCGTGCCAAAGTAAACGTGTATGCCTGGATGCCGATCATGGCCTACAAAGCCGATGTCCCGCTCAAATGGTATGTCAAGGAGTGGCGTGAGGGTAAGCCGCAACTGTCTCGGCATATCTACACCCGCTTGTCACCGTTTAATCCTGAAGCGCGGCAATATATCAGCGAAATATATGAAGATCTGGCCAAATACTGTAG
>PMDM01000387.1 GCA_003155565.1 Methylococcaceae bacterium
AATCCAGCAATAACAAGCCATTGTCGTCAGCAATCTTGAAACAACTGTAGAGTACGCCCGTCTGCGTGTCGTTCAGTTCCAACAAATTACTCAGCAGTAACGGCCCCATATCGGAAATGGTAGCCCGTACCGGATGACCTGTTTTGGCAAAAATATCCCAGAATACCGAAGGACTGCCATGTTGTTGATAATCGCTAATACCAATCTGCTTTAGTCGCTCGGTAATCTTTTCATGAGGTTTTCCGGCAACCGTAACTCCAGACAAATCGCCTTTAATATCGGCAAGAAAAACCGGAACCCCAATCTTTGAAAAACCTTCCGCCAGTATTTGCAGGGTTATCGTTTTGCCTGTTCCTGTGGCTCCTGAAATCATGCCGTGCCGGTTACCCATTGCAGCATCCATAAAAACCTTGATACCATTCTGCCCACCAATCAATATTTCCTGCATGGTTTTGTACGCTCGCTTCAATTTAAAACAGGCTAGCATCGTAGCACAGCAAACTCTTGCAAGAAAGCGCCACATCCTCTATAACTATCACGAACAAGAACATTAATCGGCTTTGCAGGACAGGCACGAAGAGTAAGGCAGAGAGGACTGGGAATTCAAATCCCTGATCATATAATCAGGGAGCACTTTAAATTTTTTCTAGTTGCTATCTCGCATCTTAAAGCCTGTTTTAAAACATCGAGGTAATTATCATGACAACCATAGCAGACCCCATCATTGGCAGTTGGTATAAAGATTTAGAAAACAATCTGAAGTTTAAAGTCCTCAACATTGAGGAAGATAATGATTCCATTGAAGTACAGTACTTGAATGGCGACATTGGTGAGTACGACCAGGAGAGTTGGTACGGCTCAACCTTTGATTACATCGAAGATCCTGAAGATTGGAGTGCTCCCTTCGATGAAATTGAAAGTGACGACCTGGGCTATACCGATACTGATGTACACAGACCTAATCTTGACGACGTGGACATTGAAGATTATCTGGATTAAGTTAGGGACAACACATGAAAATGAGTGCCCAGGAATTCCTGGACTGGCCGTCTAAACGAATTACTTTGTTGGCTATGTCTGGCGCGGGTAAAACCACGCTAGCAAATAAACTGCCCAAGGCCAAATGGTTTCATTACTCCGGGGATTACCGGATAGGCACCAAATACCTGGAAGAACCAATCCTTGATAATATCAAGCGCGAAGCCATGCAGGTGCCTTTTTTGCGTGACTTGTTGCTTTCCGACTCCATCCATATCAGCAATAAAATCACAGTTGATAACCTTGCCCCAGTGTCCAGCTTCCTCGGTAAACTGGGTGACCCCGAGTTGAACGGCTTATCGCTGAAAGAATTCAAACGCCGGCAGAAATTACATCACCATGCCGAAGTTGAGGCGATGAAAGATGTACCGGAATTTATTGAAAAAGCCGAAGACATCTATGGTTACAAGCACTTTATCAATGATGCCGGTGGCAGTGTTTGCGAACTGGATAGCCAAGAGGTGTTGGACACACTGGCACAGCACACGCTCATCATCTACATCAAGATTCCTCCTGCCCTGGAACAAACAATTATTGAACGCGCCAAAACTGATCCAAAACCGCTGTATTACCGTGAAGCGTTTCTTGAAAAGACCCTCGCCGAATTCATGGCTTTGAAAAACTACTCCACCCCAATCAGCATTCCACCTGACGAATTTGTAACCTGGGTATTCCCCGAGTTATTCAAGTCAAGAATACCCCGATACCAGGCTATCGCCGATCAATACGGTTACACGATAGATGCCAACGATGCGGCTAATGTTAATAACGAAGCCGATTTTATCCAGCTTGTTGCACAGGCATTAAGTCGTTAATGTTCTGCAATAACGAGCATCGATCATGCCTTTAGTTGCCCACACCGACCTGCCAACCTTCCGCCGCTTACAGGAGGAAGGTGAGGAGATATTAGACGCTGTACGCGCCAGTAACCAGGACATCCGTGAAATGCACATCGGCTTGCTCAACATGATGCCCGATGCCGCCCTGGAAGCGACGGAAAGGCAGTTTCTTCGGCTGCTAGGTGCTTGTAACCAGATAGTACAATTTCATGTGCATCTATTTACCATCGAAGGCTTGACCAGAAGCCCAGAAACCCAAGCCCACATCGACAAATATTATGAATCATTTGAACAGATCAAACAGGATGGTCTGGATGGATTGATTATTAGTGGCGCTAACGTAATCGGCACAAAATTAGCTGAGGAAGATTTTTGGCAACCGTTAACCGAGGTTTTTTCCTGGGCCACCGAAAATGTCACTTCGGTACTCTGCTCATGCCTGGCTACCCATGCCTTAATCCAGTACAGTTATGGTATTAAACGCACTCCAATTGGGGAAAAACGCTGGGGCGTGTTCGCGCACAAAACCTTCAACCGAACACATCCTTTGGTGGCCGAAATCAACACGCGCTTTGATGTGCCGCATTCAAGGTTCAACGAAATCTTCCAAAGTGATATGGAAAAGCGCGGCCTTAAGGTATTGGTTGCCAGCAAAGAAGCCGGTGTACATCTGGCTGTCAGCCCTGATGGTTTCCGCACGGTGTTCTTTCAAGGCCATCCAGAATACGACGACATCAGTCTGTTAAAAGAATACAAACGTGAGGTACTGCGCTACTTCCACGGCGAACTGGACACTTACCCACCTTTCCCTGAAAATTATTTTAACGCCGCCGTTCAGGAAGTATTCTTAGCTTATGAACACCACGCCAAGTTTGCCAAACAATCTGGCAGCAGTCTTGAAGAATTCCCAGAACAGCTAGTATTGGAACACATTGACAACACCTGGCGCGATACCGCAAAAGCCGTATTTAATAACTGGTTAGGGAAAATCTATCAACTGACCAATCAGGATCGAAGGTTACCTTTTATGGAAGGTGTTGATCCTAACAATCCACTTGGGTTATAGAACGAGCATAAATGCACGAAACCTTTCTGCGACAAGCGATTCAATTAGCGGCAAACAACGCCGATAGCGGCGAGGGCGGGCCGTATGGCGCAGTCATCGTCAAAGACAATTGCATCATTGCTGCCAGTGCCAACAAGGTCACCAGCGCCATCGACCCCACGGCACATGCCGAGATTATGGCGATTAGGCAGGCTTGTAAGCACCTTAACAATTTTAGTTTAAGCGGTTGTGTGCTGTATACCAGTTGCGAACCTTGCCCCATGTGTCTAGGCGCAATTTATTGGGCAAGGCTGGATACGGTTTATTATGCCTGTAACCGTTACGATGCTGCCACTGCCAAGTTTGACGACAGTTTTATTTATGATGACATTATCTTGTTGCCGCAACATCGACGTATTCCAATGCACCATATCAATTTGCCTGATGCACGGGAACCTTTTGACATCTGGAATCAAAAAGCTGACAAGATACCGTACTGAGTTCGAGTTATTGATCCTGCCTTTTAAAGATCGAAGCCCGTTTATTTGAACCTGCTGTGTATATGTGGCTAGACGGATTCAAAACTATTTACCGTTCGTACTGAGCCTGTCGAAGGACTTACAGAGAGTCTCGCTGTTCCAGTGAGTAACCACTGGAACAGCGTTACTTGGTTCTTTTTAATGTGTGAAAAATTACACCTCTAAGGTGAAACTGCATTTTGTATGTTTTGTTGATTTTGTAGTTTTGGTGTCTCACTATCTGGCGGCGGAACCACTCCATTCTGAACAGCCGGAGCAACTGGATTGTTAGTCGCTGGAATCGCTGTTTCTGGTGCTTTAGGCGCTTCAACTGCCGGAGTACCAGCCACCTTAACCAACCAACCGATCGTTGTATAGCAACCTAAAACTGCCGGTATACGGGCGTTGACGCGGACAACTTTTCCGGTTAATGCCGGCGGTAATTTTGCCTTGACCTTATGAAAAGTCTCCTTACTTTCAACAGTAAATGGGATATCTTGGCCTTTTCCGGATAATTTTATTTTTTTGACATTTGTCCACTCTGACACTATAAAACTGAACTCGGTCTCGGCTGGGACTTCTTTTTGTTCAGGTGCTTGATATTCTGGAAGCGTAAATTCCTGTACTTTTGGGTTTCTGCAAATCTCTTTTCCTTTATCATCGCTGTAGGCGAGCGCTTCAACACTGCACAGAGTCACTGCAATCAGCGTTAAGCATTTAATCATGGTGTATCGTTTCATCGTCCATCCCCCGTTGTGCATCGATCTTTGGTAAGTAAGTGTCGCCCCAAAATGAGAGGCAAAGCCGCTTTGATTATTTTTCTTTTTGTTTAATGTTGTCTTGTACAATACCAGCCTAAGCAATTTTAGCAAGAGAACCACCATTGAGCGAACAAAATCAAGAAAGCCTGAATTACAAAAGCGCCGGTGTCGATATTGCCGCCGGAAGTGAGTTAGTTGAACGCATCAAGCCTATCGCAGCGCGAACCCGGACAGCGGGTGTCTTGGCAGGGCTGGGCGGCTTTGGCTCCATGTTTGAACTACCCCTGGATCGTTACCAGAACCCCATCCTGGTTTCTGGCACGGATGGCGTAGGCACCAAACTAAAACTGGCGATTGAATCCGACATCCACAACACGGTGGGCATTGATTTGGTTGCGATGTGCGTTAACGATATTATCGTACAAGGCGCAGAACCTTTGTTTTTCCTGGATTATTTTGCCACTGGCAAGCTGGATGTGGATACCGCTGCTTCTGTTATAGAAGGCATCGGTAAAGGCTGTGAACTGGCAGGTGCAGCGCTAGTTGGCGGAGAAACCGCCGAAATGCCCGGTATGTATGCAGATGGTGAATACGATCTGGCGGGATTTTGCGTGGGCATCGTTGAAAAAAGCAAAATAATCGACGGCAACAAAGTTAAAGTGGGCGATAAGCTGATTGGCATAGCTTCATCGGGAGCGCATTCAAATGGTTATTCCTTAATACGGAAAATTCTTGAACACAGCAATGCTGCATTGTCCGACCCTTTTGAAGGCAGCACATTAGGAAAAGTATTGCTTGAACCCACCAGAATCTACGTTAAGTCTTTGTTATCGCTTTTAGAGCAAGTGCCTGTACACGCCTTAGCCCACATCACTGGCGGCGGCATCACCGAAAACCTACCCAGGGTATTGCCCGAAGGTATTTCCGCACATATCAACCTTGCCGCCTGGGAGTTCCCCCCCATATTCCTTTGGTTACAGCAGCAGGGCAAGGTATCACTAGCCGATATGCTGACGACGTTTAACTGTGGCGTAGGCATGGTTGTTGTTGTTGCAGCAGATCATGAAAAAGCTGCGCTGAAGCACCTGGAAAAGTCGGGAGAGACTGCGTTTCCGCTTGGCGAACTAGTTGCGTCAGAAGGGAAAGCGCAAGTGATTTATCGATAAGTTAAATAGATTCGGAGGTTAGCCCTACTCGCTGGTCGGGGGTTGTAACCCCGGCCTTAACAGTTAAATATGACGAAAGATTTATCAATGCAAAACGCTACGGACGGGGTAAATACCCCGTCCGGCAAAGTACCCTTTGAACCGGCTCCAAAACCAGCCATTCACCACATCACCGCACCAATAGAAACCATCTAACCACTCTATCAATTTGACAAAAACCACCTTGCCAACCCTAATAATCCTCATAATAAAGATCATCGTGGCGGTTCAGTCCAACAAGGTCTATCTGCCGCGATACAAGCCCGCGCACCGCTTTGGCTTTGTAGCGCGGCAGATAAACGCTATTCGCTAGAGGTTACGTTTAATGAACAAAGCAGTAAGAGAAAGAGGGATATTTGAGGCATTCGCCAAAGTAGTGCCATTCACAGTAGTACCTGGCTCTATAGAAAGTAGAAAGGAACCAGAGCCAGATATCCTATGCCACATTGAAGGCCGCGGACAGGTAGGGTTCGAGTTAACGGAACTAATCGACCAAGCATATATGGATCGTCTTGGGGTGACGTTTTCAACAAAGCGGTACTTAGAAAACTATTGTGAACTAGAAACAGCTGATTTAGCTTTGTTTCGAGACAAATACAGTGATGCACTTCTTCATTTCGAATATTCCCAAGAAACTAGCCTTAAAGAGCGTAAAGGAGCAGCAAAGAAAGCGTTCCCAAAGCTTCTCAATTTACCTGATAATTCCGATAGCGAGTTTCTGAAATCCGATCCAGAATTAGCCCCAGTGCTGCAATGGGTACAAATTAACCGGGTTGGGTGTGTGGGACCCATTATCGACGTTAGCTCTTTTGTTCGGCTCGGAGATCCGACAGATCAAGCGATAAGGAAAAAATTTTCAAAAAGTTATGAGTGCAATTATCCAATTGAATTGTTAGCGCACATCAATTGGGGGATAATGCCACATGAAGAAGTATGGAGAGCTTCAGCTGAAAAGGCTGCCTCAAAAATATCAGGCTCTCCCTTTAGAAAGCTATGGGTGTTCGATTGTACTGACAACAGAATCAAATATGAGTTCGAGAAATTATCATCTCACCTCTAACAATGAGTTAGGGAGCACAATGTTCCGCTATTTCATCGGTTGTTTGATTGCGCTAATGGCGACGGGAGTTGCTACCGCCGCATCTGTGAAGGAAACCAAAGGAAACATCTACTACGTCGCAGACAATGGGAAAGTCCGTCAACTCACGACATCAGGTGTCGATAGCAGCCCACAACTTTCGCCCGATGGTAAAACCATCGCTTTTGTTCAGCGGCGGGAATCTGACGTTACTGACCCAGATTACTCTCCCAGTGATATATGGTTGATGGATACGTCCGGTAAAAATCAAAGAGTAGTGGTAACAGCTCAGCCTTCCTCCGAACCCGAGGACGCTTTGTCCGGCCTTAACACGCCAACTTTTGCCCCAGACGGTAAATTGATCTATTTTATGAGTGCCGCCTGGGCAACATCGGGTGCCATTCATGTACTGGACGTAAGGACCGGGAAGACAAGGTTCTTAAGTCCCGGTAATGCACTCAAGATGGTTCCGTCGGGTGAGTACGCCGGACACTTGATTCTTTCGAAACACAAGTACTTTGCGGGAGGCGGCTCTTACGATTTCTATTGGCTTGTCTCGCCGACAGGGGAAGAAGTCACGCCTATTGGGGACGGGAGCGCGGAAGAACAAGTTGACGAATTTCTTCGTAAAAATCGGTAACAAACAGCGAGTAGATACCATCTCTCCAA
>PMDM01000492.1 GCA_003155565.1 Methylococcaceae bacterium
CGGACGAAGATTTTGGCATCAAATACAATGTCAGTAACGGTGGGCCTGCTCCCGAAAAGTACACCGACGCTTTTTTTAAGCGCAGCCAAGTGATTGATAGCTATAAAATTGCTGTCATGGAGGATGTCGATTTAGACCGGATTGGCACGCAGCAACGGGGTGGAATCACCATTACGATTATTGATCCCGTTACCGATTATGCAGAGTTGATGCAAGCCCTGTTTGATTTTCCCTTGCTTAAACAAAGTATCAGCAGCGGTTATATCACCCTGCTTTTCGATGCCATGCACGCGATTACCGGGCCTTATGCGAAAAGGATATTTGTCGATTTGCTGGGAGCCAGTCCAGATTCTATTATCAATGCCGTGCCGTTGGAGGATTTTGGTGGACACCATCCTGACCCTAACCTTGCCCATGCCCACGAGCTTGCGGAAATCATGTTCAGCGATTCAGCGCCGACTTTTGGTGCGGCCTCGGATGGTGATGGCGACCGCAACATGATTACAGGTCGGCAAATCTTTGTGACCCCCAGCGACAGCCTTGCGATTATGGCGGCGAATGCCCAATTGATACCTGCTTATGTCAAAGGATTGGCAGGTGTTGCCCGTTCTATGCCGACCAGCCAAGCAGTAGATCGCGTCGCCGCTAAATACAATATCCCCTGTTTTGAGACCCCGACCGGTTGGAAATTTTTCGGCAATCTGCTGGATGCAGGCAAGATCACTTTATGCGGCGAGGAAAGCTTTGGCACGGGTTCTAACCACGTCCGCGAGAAAGATGGCGTGTGGGCAGTGTTGTTCTGGTTAAACTTGATCGCCAAAAAACGTCAGCCCGTGGTTGAAATTGTCCACGAGCATTGGCAAACCTTTGGCAGGGATATTTACAGCCGACATGATTACGAGGCAGTCGATTCAGCCATCGCCAAAGAAGTGGTGGAGCATTTACGTAGTCAACTCCCTGCGTTACCGGGTCAAACCTTTGGTGAATACGAAGTTAACTTTGCCGATGAATTTAGTTATACCGATCCCGTCGATGGTAGTGTCAGTAGTAACCAAGGCATTCGCATTGGTTTTGTAAACGGTTCGCGGATGGTGTTTCGTTTATCTGGGACAGGTACGGTCGGAGCGACGTTAAGAATCTATCTGGAGCGGTTTGAACCTGATGCAGCTAAGCATAGCCAAGATGCACAAGTTGCTTTGGCTGATTTGATTAGTCTAGCTGAACAGCTTTGTGAAGTTAAAAAAAGGACAGGGAGAACTGAGCCGGATGTAATTACTTAAGGCTATGTTACCGTTACATATTGAAAATTTCCCAGGACAGCATTCAGCAGCGTTTCCGCCGCGAGTGTACGATGCTGTTAAAAAGCCCGTCGCCAGCCCAGGTAGTTTGACAAATAGTGAGTTGCTATGCCATGGAAAGTTGTAGTGACTTAATGAATGTGTTGACGAGTGTATTTTAGTTCAGTGCCGAAATCGCGCCATCTTATGTTGTAATATCATAGCCATTCAACGATAATGGGCAACCTTAAGCCAATACGGCTGAGAATTATGATGGTGATCATGTTGGTCCTCCCGCAACGATACGCTGTAAACCCCGCCAGACCCGGAAGGGAGCAACGGTAGCAGCAGATTCGTGTGCCGGGATGTGGCTGGCATGGTCGCCGCCCATTAAGTCACAACGTTACGAGCCTGCAATGAATTACCAGGTTCTCGCCAGAAAGTGGCGTCCCTCAAATTTCACCGAAGTCGTTGGTCAGGATCATGTTGTCAAATCGTTGATGAACGCTTTGCAGCACGACCGCTTGCACCATGCTTATCTGTTCACCGGAACCCGTGGCGTTGGCAAAACGACGATAGCCAGGATTCTGGCAAAAGCCATCAATTGCGAAAACCTTCAGGATTTTAATCCTTGTGGTGCCTGTAGTGTCTGTCAGGCGCTGGACGAAGGCCGGTTCCTTGATTTGATCGAAGTGGATGCGGCATCCCGCACTAAAGTGGAAGACACCCGTGATTTGCTGGACAACGCCCAATATGCGCCTAATTTCGGACGATACAAAGTCTATCTGATCGACGAAGTCCACATGCTGTCGGGGCATAGCTTTAATGCCTTGCTAAAAACGCTGGAAGAACCACCCCCGCATGTTAAATTTCTGTTGGCGACCACAGACCCCCAAAAAATTCCTGTTACGGTGCTGTCCCGGTGTTTACAGTTTAATCTCAAGCGCTTGTTGCCAGGGCAGATTTTCACCCAGATGCAAGACATCCTTAAGCAGGAACAGGTTGAATCTGAACCGCTGGCCTTACAATTGCTGGCACGAGCCGCCGATGGCAGTATGCGGGACGGTTTAAGTCTGCTGGATCAAGCGATTGTTTTCGGCGCTGGTAAGGTAACTGCCGACGATGTTAACGCTATGTTAGGCACAGTGGGGCAGCGCCCCGTTGAAAACATACTTACGGCATTGGCTAACTCAGATGCAGGGGCTATCCTTAACAAAATAGATGAGATAGCCAATATACACGCTGATTTCAGCACGGTACTACAGCAGATTTTACAGGTTTTACATCGCATTGCCTTGGCACAACAAATACCTGGCGCAGTCGATCATGAGTTTGATCGTGAAATGATTACTACGTTATCACAGCGGTTATCACCGGAAGATGTTCATCTGTATTATCAAATCGCTTTACTTGGGCAAAGAGATCTCGATTTGGCACCTGATTCCCGCATGGGTTTTGAAATGGTCATGCTACGGATGTTGACGTTTAAGCCTGTTGCGACAGAATCCATGCCGATAAAACCTAAGCAACTGCCGCTACCCAATCCAACAACAAAGCAGCAATCGGCAATAAAAACTGTGAGGATAAATCCACCTGAGCTTGTTGCTGAAAAAATTGTCCAGGAATATTCTGGTGAAGTAAAAAGTAATCACAGTTGGAGCGACATGATCGCAATCATGAAACTTGAAAGCTTAACCAGGGAGTTGGCCAACAACTGCATATTGGAGTATATAGATAACGAAATTTGTAAATTGCATCTGGATGCCAGTCATCAACAGTTACTGACCCCCAGCCGCGAAAAAAAATTACAACAGGCTTTACAAGACTACCGGGGAACACCATTAAAACTGGTGATTAAAATCGGACGGGCAGACATTCAGACACCTGCGATACAATCGGCTAAAGACAAAGAAGATAAGCAACAGGCTGCGGTTGATGCCATCAATTCGGATGCTAACATCTTGGCTTTAAAAGAACATTTTGACGCCAGGGTAATGCCCGGTACTATAGAGCCTGTGTAACAGGGTGGAGATAATGAAATGAAAAATGCGCTGGGCAATATTATGCAACAAGCCCAAAAAATGCAGGGAGATTTAAAAAAAGCCCAACAAGAACTGGAGATGATGCAGGTACTTGGCGAGTCGGGCGGCGGTTTGGTGACGATAGTCATGACCGGAAAACGTGAGGTCAGAAAAGTGACTATTGATCCCTCGCTGGTTGGTGAAGATAAGGACATGCTAGAAGATATGGTGGCTGCGGCAATCAACGATGCCGTCAATAAAGTCGGCAAAATGAAAAAGGAAAAGATGGCCGAGATTACCGCTGGCTTACCGATCCCCCCCGGATTTCAAATGCCTTTTTAAAATGCTGAAAAAAGGCTTGCTAGGACAGTTAACGCAAACCTTATGTTGTTTGCCTGGTGTTGGCCCTAAGACAGCCCAACGAATGTCCTTCCATTTGCTTCAGCGGGACCGTAACGGCGCAAAAATACTGGCTGAAACGCTGATTGATGCCTTGGAGAAAATCGGCCATTGTCAAGTGTGCCGTACCCTTACCGAGCAGAAAGTCTGCCAAATTTGCGCTGATAAAGGTCGAGACAGTGGCTTGGTTTGTATCGTAGAAAGCCCTGCTGACGTTTGGATTATCGATCAGGCAACCGTTTTTAAGGGGCATTATTTTGTCTTGCATGGACGGTTATCACCCTTGGATGGCATAGGCCCTGACGAACTGGGGCTTGATGTATTGGAACAACGCATGGCAGCAGGGTCAATTAAGGAGTTGATCCTCGCCACCAATTCAACCGTGGAAGGCGAAGCCACCGCTTATTTTATCGGCGAGTTAGCAAGAAAACACCAAGTACAAGCCAGCCGAATTGCACACGGTGTGCCGATGGGGGGTGAGTTAGAGTTTATTGACAGTGGTACTTTAGCCCATGCGTTTAATGGGCGTAAGTCGTTAGGCTGAGAACAGTTGTTTTGACTGCTGATGGGTTATTTGAGCACAAAAAAATGGCGCGAAAGAAAACAAATAGTGCGTTGCCCTCATTCGATGAGCTAATGATTCCTACAGTTAAGGCAATTCAGGAGCTGGGAGGCTCAGGTTCAATTGACGAAATCAATGCCAAGGTTTACGCCATTGCTGAAATTTCTGATGAAATCCTACAAATTCCTCATGACGACAAAGGAACATCAAGTGAAATTGCGTATCGGCTTACATGGACTAGAAATTATCTTAAAAACTTTGGCTTACTTGAAAACTCATCTCGAGGCATTTGGGCTTTGTCTAAGGCAGATATAGACGTAACCAAACTTGACCATGTTGAAATTGTTAAAGTAGTCAGAGACCAGAACAAATTAACCCTACTTCCAAAAATAAAAACCTCGTCAGAAAAAATCGGACAAGAAGTCACCGAAGAGGTTGATAAGACCGAAGAATGGAAAGAACAGTTACTTAATATCCTTTATGAGATAACCCCCGCAGCATTTGAACGACTTGCCCAAAGGATATTGAGGGAAAGTGGTTTCTTCCAAGTTGAAGTAACGGGAAAAGTGGGTGACGGTGGCATCGATGGCNNAAATTGTCAGGGTAAGTGGCCTTTTAAGTTTTCATGTCATTTTTCAATGCAAGCGTTATAAAGGTTCTGTAACACCTAGCCAAATAAGGGATTTCAGGGGAGCTATGCAAGGCCGGGCTGATAAAGGGCTTGTAATAACAACTGGAACATTTACAAGAGAAGCCATTAAAGAAGCGACCAGAGATGGCGCACCACCTATCGACTTAATAGATGGCGAAACACTTTGTGAGAAATTGAAAGAATTAAGGCTCGGTGTAGACACAAAATTAATCGAGTCAGTTGAAATAAGGGATGATTGGTTTAATGGTTTGTAAAATTGAGGAGAATATATGACCGATTGTCTATTTTGCAAAATGGTTGCCGGAGACATTAAACCGGATATCGTTTTTGAAGACGACCATATTCTGGCGTTCAGTGACATCAACCCGCAAGCACCTGTCCACTTCTTAGTAATCCCTAAGCGTCACATTACAACTTTGAATGATCTTGATGATGTCCAGATCGGTGGTCGGATATTACAAGTAGCTGTCGATTTGGCTAAACAACAAGGTATTGCTGAGGCAGGCTACCGCACCGTGTTTAACTGCAATAATAATGGC
>PMDM01000223.1 GCA_003155565.1 Methylococcaceae bacterium
TCGACATGTTCGATTGTGTGATGCCTACCCGCAATGCCCGTAACGGCCATTTGTTTACGACTTTCGGCGTGGTGAAAATCCGAAATAGCCAATACGAGTTTGATACAAAACCTTTAGATGAAACCTGTACTTGCTATACCTGCCGAAATTACTCCAGGGCATATCTGCGCCATCTCGACAAATGTAAGGAAATGCTGGGTTCAAGACTTAATACCCTGCATAACCTGCACTATTATCTAACTCTTATGCAAGAACTGCGTGATGCCATAGAAAAAAAGGAACTGGATATATTTGTCAAACGGTTTTACCAACAACGAGGAAAAGTTGTTCCAGTTGTGGCATAATGGGAAATTATCTAACTATACGAATAAAAACTGAGGATAACAATGAGCTTCTTTATCTCTGACGCATTAGCAGCGGCGCCTGCCATACAATCACCTGGCATGGAAGGCTTGTTGTTTCCTGCTGGTATTTTGGTGTTTTTTTATTTTCTGTTCCTGCGCCCACAAGCTCAGCGTTCAAAAGAAAAAAAGCAAATGCTCGCTGCGATGGGCAAAGGCGTTGAAGTCGTCACAACGGGCGGTATTTTGGGAAAAGTTATTGATTTGGATGATAATTTCGTTAAGCTGGAAGTCGCTGATAACATCTTTATCCAGGTGCAGCGCCAAAGCATAGAAAGCATGATGCCTAAGGGGACTTACAAGGCCGTCACCAAAAAGGCCAATGGCTAATTCGACAGGTATTTCAGCTCCCGATTCACCGATGGGACGATACAAAATCACGGCGTAGTTTAATTGACGGAATAACACATGCAAAACAGATTCCCGCTTTGGAAAAATTTATTGGTATTGATTATTTTCCTGGTAAGCCTTATTTATTCGTTACCGAACTTGTATGGTGAAGACCCCTCAGTCCAGGTCTCATCAGCTCACGCCCTCGCTCAGGAACAGGCTAACAAGATCGAATCTACCATAAAAACTGCTGGCGTAAATTTAAAGGCTTTTGAATTTAAAGACGGACGGATTTTGGCACGTTTCAGCAATACTGACGATCAGTTAAAAATTGCGGACTTGCTCCGGGACCAAATGGGCAATGACGCGACTGTTGCGTTAAATCTCGCGCCGACGACACCTGCTTGGTTGCAGAAGATCGGCGCTGATGCCATGTATCTGGGTCTGGATTTACGCGGAGGGGTGCATTTTCTGTTGGAAGTGGATATGGATGCCGCCGTAAAGCAAGCAGAAGAACGTTACACAGAAGACTTACGGTTAGCATTAAGGGATGCAAAGATACGCTACCTGTCAGTTACCAAAGACAGCGCTTTTATCAAAATAAAATTAAAGTCTGCTGATGACAAACCCGCCTTGTTTGATGTTTTGGCCAAGGGCTTCAAGGGCTTGAAAATTACCGAACCGGATGAACAAGATCAACTCTGGCTGCAAATGTCCGAAGTCGATGTCCGTGAGGTAAAAAAATTCGCCGTAGCCCAGAACATGACGACTTTACGTAATCGTGTCAATGAGTTGGGTGTCGCTGAACCCGTGATACAGCAGCAAGGTGACAATCGAATTGTTGTGCAGTTGCCGGGTGTGCAGGATACCACCCGTGCCAAAGAAATTTTGGGTACGACCGCTACCTTGGAATATCGCTTGGTCGATGTCGAACACGACGTACAAAAGGCGGTTGAAGGCCATGTACCGGTAGGCAGTAAGTTATACTACGATAAAAACAAGAGTCCTGTGCTGTTGGACAAGCGCGTCATTGTGACTGGCGACCAGATTGTCGATGCCTCTTCAGGTATGGATCAGGATGGCAGGCCGGCGGTATTTATTTCGCTCAACGGAGTTGGTGCGGCAAAAATGGGTAAACTGACCCAGGCGAATCTCGGTAAGCCTATGGCAGTGGTGTTTATCGAAAATAAGGTCGAAACCAAAACCGTCAATGGGCAAAAAGTCCGCCACAAGGAAAAAGTAGAAAAGGTCATCAGTGTGGCTACGATTCAGGGCGTTTTTAGCAAACGTTTTCAGACCACTGGACTGGACAGTCCACAAGATGCACGTAACCTGTCGCTGTTACTTCGCGCCGGAGCGTTGGCAGCACCGGTTGATATTGTCGAAGAACGCACGGTAGGCCCAAGCCTGGGGCAAGATAACATCAATAAGGGCGTTTTATCGTTTGTGGTGGGCTTTGTGTTGGTCGTTCTGCTTATGGCAGTTTATTACAAGCTTTTCGGAATGATTGCCGATGTTGCACTGGCCTTTAACGTGGTCATTGTCGTGGCAGTTTTGTCAATGTTGCAAGCGACCCTGACCTTGCCGGGTATTGCGGGGATTATATTGACCGTCGGTATGTCTGTTGATGCTAACGTCTTGATCTTTGAACGGATTCGGGAAGAACTCAGGAATGGTAACACGCCACAATCCGCTATCTACATGGGCTATGATCGGGCTTTCGCGACTATTTTGGATTCGCATGTCACAAACCTTGTGGTGGCTGTTGTCTTATTCGCATTTGGTACCGGCTCTGTAAAAGGTTTTGCGGTGACGCTCATCATTGGTATTTTGTCATCCATGTTCACTGCCATTACAGGTACACGGATGGTCATTAACTGGATTTATGGTAACCGCAGGGTTGAAAAATTATCCATTTAAGAATTGAATAGACACTGTTCCATAACAACACACAAGCATTTATGAAACCTACACATATTAATTTTATTGGTAACCGAAAGATTGCGATGACATTTTCCGGGATTTTGATGGTGATAGCGATCATCTCACTATCAGTCCGCGGGTTGCAGATGGGCATCGATTTCACGGGTGGCACCCTGATTGAAGTCGGCTATCAACAAACTGCCGACCTGACCGCGTTACGCAAGACCTTAGATGAATCGGGTTTTGCTAATGCGACCGTGCAGAATTTCGGCACTTCCAAAGATGTCCTAATTCGCCTGAAACTTGAAGAAGGCGTGAATAGTGCAGATTTAAGCACAAAAGTGCTGGATGCCATCAACAAAAACGCTGCTACGCCAGCCAGTTTGCGGCGTGTCGAGTTTGTGGGGCCACAAGTCGGTGACGATCTGGCACAGGATGGTTTTTTGGCCTTGTTGTATTCAACGCTAGCCATTTTGATTTATATTTCCTTACGTTTTGAATGGAAATTTTCAGTCGGTGCGATCATAGCAACCTTCCATGATGTGATCGTGACTTTGGGCGTATTCTCAGTATTCGCTCTGGAGTTTGATCTGACGGTCTTGGCGGCCATTCTTGCCCTGATCGGATATTCCCTCAACGATACCATTGTCGTTTATGACCGGATTCGGGAAAACTTCAGGAAAATGAGAAAAACTACAACCGAAGATATGATGAACATTGCCGTGAATGACACCTTAAGCCGTACCATCATGATTTCGATGACCGTATTTTTGGTGTTGGTTTCCCTGTTTTTCTTAGGAGGAGAAGTCATCCATAACTTTTCCATCGCCCTGTTATTTGGCGTGGTTTTCGGCACCTATTCGTCAATTTTTATTGCCAGTCCTGCGGCTTTGATGTTGGGCGTTAGTTCTGAAGATTTGATTATACCAGTCAAAGAAGGCGCAGAACTGGACAGGATGCCTTAATTCAAGAGTCTGTCTGCTTAGTCGGATCAGCTACTATAAATTTTTAATTGTTCAATTGGAGTTTTAAATACACATGGCGATAGAACGCACATTCTCGATCATTAAACCGGATGCAGTTGCAAAAAATGTCATCGGTGAAATTTATAGCCGTTTTGAAAAAAACGGTTTAAACATTGTCGCAGCAAAAATGTTGCACCTTACTCAAACTCAGGCTGAAGGTTTTTACGCAGAACACAAAGAACGCGGATTTTTTAAGGATTTAGTCGCTTTCATGATTTCAGGCCCAGTCATCATGCAAGTTCTGGAGGGCGAAAATGCCATTCTTAAACATCGGGATATAATGGGCGCTACCAATCCTAAGGAAGCCGCGGCTGGCACGATACGCGCTGATTTTGCAAACAGCATTGATGAAAATGCTGTGCATGGCTCTGATGCCGTTGCAACAGCCCAACGAGAAATTGCTTACTTTTTCTCAGACAATGAACTCTGCGCCCGCACCCGTTAAACAAAAACCGTTGAATTTGCTGGATCTTGACAGAGTAGGCTTAGCGGCCTTCTTTGTCGGATTAGGTGAAAAGCCTTTTCGCGCCACCCAATTACTGAAATGGGTTTATCAAGAAGACGTAGTTGACTTCAATTTGATGACCAATTTCAGCAAACCGCTGCGTTCTTATCTTAGCGAAAATTGCACTATTGCTACCCCTGAAATCGTGTTGGAAAAGATTGCCTGCGATGGCACACGTAAGTGGGTGGTTCAGGCTAGCTGTGGCAATCAGATTGAAACAGTATTTATCCCAGAAGAAAATCGAGGTACGCTGTGCGTTTCATCGCAAGTCGGTTGTGCGCTCGCTTGTACGTTTTGTTCGACTGCCCAACAAGGCTTTAACCGCAATTTGACCACGGCTGAAATTATCGGTCAGGTCATGGTTGCCCAAGAACGCTTGGGGCAAGAACGGAAGATCACCAATGTGGTCATGATGGGCATGGGTGAACCGCTGCTAAATTTTGATAACGTCGTTGCAGCCATGAATTTAATGATGGATGATTTCGCTTATGGCCTTTCCAAACGGCGGGTCACCATCAGCACCTCAGGCGTGGTTCCGGCAATGTATCGCTTGACGGAGGTCTGTGATGTCAGTCTGGCGGTGTCCCTACACGCAGTTACCGATGAGCTACGGGACGAGCTGGTTCCCATTAACAAAAAATACCCACTGAAAGAGTTATTGGAAGCCTGTAGGGACAATGCCAAACTAGCGCCCCGCCGCACCATAACTTTTGAGTATGTCATGCTGAATGGAATTAATGATTCAATCGAGGATGCGCACGGCCTGATTGAATTACTCAAAACCGTGCCATCAAAGTTGAATTTGATACCGTTTAATCCGTTTCCCAATTCCATTTACACCTGTTCCAGCAACAATGCGATTCATCGGTTTAAGACCTTGTTGAACGATGCCGGAATTGTAACCACTGTGAGGAAAACCCGTGGCGAAGATATTGATGCCGCCTGTGGGCAGTTGGTCGGACAAGTTGCAGATAAAAGCCGAAGACATCTTAAATTAAAAACTATGAGTGCTGAACATGCCGCTTAAATCAGCTTTTAAGATGACACGCTGTGCTGTTGTACTGATGGCAATAACCTTATCAGCCTGTTCCTGGTTTTCAAATGGCCCCGCTGAAAAGCCTACGGATATTTATCTACAGTTAGGTATCCGGTACATGGATCTTAATAAGTTGGAATTGGCTAAGGAAAATTTACAGAAGGCATTGGAGAAAGAACCCAATAATGCGCGGGCGCACAGTGCTTTGGCAGTCTTATATGAAAAAATTAATCATTTTGACCAGGCGAAACAGCATTATGATGCAGCATTGGGATTGTCGCCCGATGATATAGGTATACAAAATAATTATGGCAAGTTTCTGTGCGACCGTAGGCAGTTCGATAGAGGCTTGGCGCTGCTGACACAAGCAACATCCAATCTATTGAATGACAGGCAGTGGATGGCACTAACTAATTCTGCACGTTGTCATCTAGGCATGGGGCAGCGCCCACAAGCGGTCGCGCTACTCAAACAGGCATTGGACATGAACGGCCAATATTCGGCGGCATTACTCGAAATGCAAAAGATCAGCTATCAAATAGGCGAATACAAAGCGGCAGAAGATTATTTGCAGAGGTATTTAGGCGAAGCCAATCATACGGCTGAAACCTTGTGGATAGGCATTCAAACAGAACAGGCTTTAGGAAATTTGTCGCTTGCCAATGAATATCGAAGCTTGTTGCTGGATAAATTTCCAAATTCAAATGAAGCCAAACAAGTAGCAGGCATTCGTTAAGTGTCGATTAGGTAGATGGCGACTAATATTCAAGCAGTTCGTGGGATGCATGATGTGCTCCCCGACCAGACCGCGCTTTGGCAATATGCTGAACGCTGTATAAGAGAAGTGCTTTCCAGTTATGGTTACAGCGAAATCAGGCTGCCCATCGTTGAGAAAACAGAATTGTTTAAACGTTCTATCGGCGAAGTCACCGATATTGTCGAAAAAGAAATGTACACGTTTGAAGACCGAAACGGCGATTCCTTAACGCTAAGGCCAGAAGGAACGGCGGGTTGTTTACGGGCCTGCCTGGAACATGGTTTGCTGCATCACCAAACCCACAGGTTATGGTATTACGGCCCCATGTATCGGCACGAAAGGCCGCAGAAAGGCCGCTATCGGCAATTTATCCAGTTGGGCGTAGAAACCTACGGCATGTCCGGGCCTGATATTGATGCAGAATTGATTCTTCTAATGCATCGGTTATGGAAAACGCTGGGTATCCGCGATAAGGTCAGGTTACAACTGAATTCCTTGGGTACAATTGCCGAACGTTTGGCTTACCGGGAAGTGTTGGTAGCTCATTTTCAGCGACATAAGGAAGGATTGGATGAAGACAGTCTCCGCAGGTTGAATACCAACCCGTTGCGGATTTTGGACAGCAAAAATCCTGAAATGAAAGACATTATTGCCAATGCACCTGAACTGATGGCTTACTTGGGCACTGAAAGTTTGGCTCATTTCAAGGCCATCACTACAACTTTAGAAGATTTGGATGTGGCTTACGGGATTAATACACGATTAGTCCGAGGCCTGGATTATTACAGCCTTACGGTTTTTGAATGGGTGACTGATGAATTAGGTTCGCAAGGTACTGTGTGTGCTGGCGGACGTTATGACGGACTCATAGAACAATTAGGAGGCAAACCAAACCATGCTGTTGGCTTTGCAATGGGTATGGAGCGATTACTGGCCTTGCTGGAAACACGTAAAGATATTCCGGTTGAAAGAACGGTTGATGCTTATATGATTCGGGTTGGCGAGAAAGCGGAACGGGAGGGCCTGCGCTTTGCGGAAACCATCAGGAATGAGATCCCTGCCCTAAAATTACAACTGTCTGCCGATGGTGGCAGTTTTAAAAACCAGTTTAAAAAGGCCGACAAGACCGGCGCGGAATTCGCCATTATTCTCGGCGATGACGAAGTTGATCGTGGTGAAGTTGGCATTAAATATTTAAGAAATGACCTTGCCCAGCAAACGATGCCGCAAACTCAGGCGATCAGCTTTTTGCAACAGCAACTACCACAGATAGTTTAGAGAACGCAAGCGGAATGGAGGCTGCAAATAACCACGAAGTGCACGAAGAAAAAACAGAAAAAACTTCGTGTCCTTCGTGGTAAATGAGAATTCCAGCGCAGCATTGCAGAATATGAATGATAGAATCCCCAATTTACTTAAATAGAACAGAGAACAACAGTGGAAATTTACGATACAGAAGAAGAGCGGGTTGAAGCGTTAAAAGGCTGGTGGAAAGAAAACGGCACGTCAACGGTTATCGGCATAGCCTTAGGTATTGCCGTTATTGTCGGCTGGAACTATTGGCAGGAACACAAAAAAGACCAGGCAAATCAGGCTTCGGCTCTCTACGATCAGTTACTCAAAGCGGCTGAAACCGATCAAAAAGACTCGGTCGATAAACTGGCCAAACGTTTGCAGGAGCAATTTGTAAACAGTAATTATGCTGCGTATGCAGGATTGTTTCAGGCGAAACTGAAGGTGCAGCAGGGCGATATTGCAGCAGCTGAAGCAATACTGAAAAAAATTGCCGACGGCAAGGACAAGGAATTGAGTCATATCGCCAAGATCAGGTTGGTCAAACTTATGCTCGCAAGCGGTGAGTATGAGCAGGGCTTACAGGTGATTAATGATGTCGATCAAGCGGCGGCGGCAAAATTTTCCGATAACTATGATGAATTAGTCGGCGATTTGTATGTGGCGTTGGATCGCTTCGACGAAGCCCGCACCTCCTACCAAAAAGCCTTAAAGAATGGTTATCAGTCTCCTTTGTTGCAACTTAAAATCGACGACTTGACGGCACCAGAAAAAATCGAAACTAAAAAATAATGCGCTTTAAATTTTCCTTAACAATTCTGCCCTTACTTGCCGTACTGATTTTGTCAGGCTGTTCCACCTTCGATACGGTTAAAGACTCCGTGTCCGGCATCAAGGATTATTTTACTGGCGGTGCAGACAATGCAGACCCACCGAGTGAGCTGGTCGAATATACGCCGGAAATTCAGGTCGAAGTGCTTTGGAAAGAAAGTGTGGGCGTGGGTACTGATGGACAAACCTTGAAACTGGTTCCGGCAATCGGTAATGGCAGGGTTTTTGCTGCGGACAGGGACGGGCTAGTACAGGCCAGGGACTTGACCACGGGCAATCTGGCTTGGGAAGTTGAAATTGAAGATGAAAACGAGGATGAAGTCCATTTTTCCGGCGGCCCGGGTTTGGGGGCTATTACTGTCATTCTGGGTAGCAATAATGGTGAGGTTATCGCACTAAACATAGATAGTGGCGCCGTACTTTGGAAAACACCCGTGTCTAGCGAGGTAATGTCTGTTCCTGTGGTTGCCAATGGTATTGCCATCATACGGACAACGGATGGATCGGTGATTGCCTTAAATGAAAAGACCGGGCAAAAAGTGTGGAGCTACGAACATAACGTGCCAGCCTTAACAGTACGGGGCACGGGAGCGCCCTTAGTCATAGAAGACACAATCATTGAGGGCTATGACAATGGCAAATTAATGGCGTTGCGTTTGGAAGACGGCAAATACGTTTGGGAATCTAGCGTCACCATTCCAAAAGGTAGGTCAGAGGTTGAGCGATTGGTCGATATTGATGTTGATCCCATAGAAGCCAGGGGCGTTATCTATACCGCCAGCTATAACGGCGGATCTGCTGCCGTTTCAATTCTGGACGGCGATGTATTGTGGCGGAATGAGGCCGTTTCCTCCCATACCGGTTTAAGTCAGGATGAGCAATACCTGTACATTTCGAATTCAGATGGACATGTACTGCAATTAGACAAACGCACCGGCTCCTCCTTGTGGGAGCAAAAGGATTTGCATGGGCGAAAACTGACATCCCCCGTAGCTTACCAAGGTAATGTCGTCATCGGTGATTTCGATGGCTATGTTCATTGGCTAAGCAGTACCGATGGGCGGCAGCTTGCCCGTGTGCAAGTGGCGGGAGATGCCATTGATGCCAAGCCTATTGTGGTCGGTGGTATCGTTTATATTTATGCCAAAGATGGTACGTTGGCTGCCTTAAAAGCCCGATAGTCATGTTACCTGTCATCGCCTTAGTAGGCCGCCCTAATGTGGGCAAATCTACCTTATTCAATTACTTAACCCGCACCCGAGAAGCGCTAGTAGCTGACTTTCCTGGTTTGACGCGGGACAGGCAGTATGGTCGTTTGAAACACGGCAACAGGCCTTGTCTGATAGTCGATACTGGCGGTATTGCAGATGATGCCGAAGGCATTGAAAGCCTCGCACGGAAGCAGGTGCAAATCGCACTGGAAGAAGCCGACATCGTATTCTTTATGGTCGATGCCCGTGAAGGCTTGAGCGCTTCCGATAAAGTGATTGCCGAAACCTTACGGAAACTTGCCAAGCCCGTGGTTTTGGTGACGAACAAGATAGATGGTCTCGATGCCAACGTAGTAATGTCTGATTTTTATTCCTTGGCACTTGGCGAACCGATTGCCTGTTCAGCCGNNTGCTCTTGGTGAACCCATTGCCTGTTCAGCCGCACATGGCCGCGGTATCCCTGAATTGCTGGAAAGGGCTAATGAATTATTACCGCCTGATATTGAAGCCGTTGATGAAAATCAAGGCGGCATTGGCATTGCTGTGGTTGGCAGGCCAAATGTGGGTAAATCAACCTTGGTCAATCGACTGTTAGGTGAAGAACGGGTTATTGTCTTTGACGAACCCGGCACAACCCGCGACAGCATTTATATCCCTTTTGAACGCAATGGTAAGCGTTTTACCCTGGTCGATACCGCTGGTATGCGCCGCCGTGCCAGGGTTTCGGAAACCATCGAAAAATTCAGCGTTATAAAATCGTTACAAGCCATTGAAAAATCGCATGTCGTCATTTTTTTAATCGATGCCAGCGAAGGGATTACCGACCAAGACGCGCATTTGCTGGGCTTGGTGTTGGAAGCTGGCAGGGCGCTCATAATCGGTTTGAATAAATGGGACGGGTTAAGCGCCAACCAAAAAACGACGATACAACGGCAGCTTGACATAAAACTTTCCTTCCTCGAATTTGCTGAAAAACACCCAATCTCGGCATTGCATGGCAGCGGTGTAGGCAAATTATTCGATGTCGTACACACCTTGTATGAATCAGCGATGGTGAATATGGGGACGCCCCTATTGACCCGAATCCTCAAGGAAGCCACTGATGCTCACCAACCACCCCTGGTCGGCAATCGCCGTATTAAATTAAAATATGCCCACCAAGGTGGACGCAATCCACCCGTGGTCATCATTCACGGTGTACAAACTGATGC
>PMDM01000428.1 GCA_003155565.1 Methylococcaceae bacterium
TAGCCACCTATCGATAGATGCAGAAACAAATGGAAAGAACTGGCAATGTAAGGTGAAAGCGGAACATATCAGCAACAAGTTGGTTGATAAGCTATTCCAGTCAAGGCCAGCTAAATCGAGACAGGCGCAAGCCAAACAAGGCTATTTAAATCTCGATGGAATAATTTCTGGTCATCAAAGAACAGTGCAGGACTTTAACCTTATCGTCGAATTAGAAGGGTTAACAGACCAGACAGAGGATGGCGAAGTTGCTTCAGAGAATTTGAATTTACAAACACATCTGGAAGGTAAAAAATCTGGGGAAGACTGGCAATGGCAAAGTGAATCCAAACTTACAGGTGGTGCGTTGTATGTCGATCCGGTTTATCTGGAAGCAGGAGCGCAACCTATAGTTTTGAATGCTCAAGGTAAATGGAACGACAAAAGTAAGAAGACTGATATTCAGTCATTCACCTACTTTCACCCTGGAGTGGGTCGTTTAACAGGCAGTGCTAAGGGGTTTTACAGTGATAAGGTCAATATTGATATAGCTGATGTCACCTTGCAAAGCGATACCTTGCAAGGCTTGTTGACAACGTACATCAACCCGTTTTTTATCGAATCGTCCTTTACAGGCGTATCTATAGCTGGTCATATGGACGCTCAATTCAGTTTCATTCAGCAAAAATTAACGGAAACTTCAATACACTTCAGCAAACTGAATGTTAAAGATGAAGCCGGGCGCGTGACAATCAATGACGGTACTGGATTGCTTAACTGGTCGGATAATCCAATGCTTATAAAACGATCACAATTGGCATGGCAACAGCTTTCCATTAAAGGGTTGCCTATGGGGCCAGCCAAAATACCATTTATCAACCAGGGAAATAGTTTCACATTGGTTGATAAAATTAAAATACCGTTTTTGAGCGGTTTCGTTGCCGTCGATAAATTCAGTTGGCAAGCCAAGAAACAGGAAGAACCCGATGTTTCTTTTGCAGGGTCGCTGGATAACGTGTCCTTGGAGCAGTTATCGAAGAAGTTGGGCTGGACACCGTTATCGGGAAATATCAGCGGACAGATTCCGGGGATTGATTACCACGATAAAACCTTAAGTCTGGACGGAGAGCTTCTGATTAAGGTGTTTGATGGTACTGTTAAGGTCAATAATTTGGCCTCATCAGGCTTATTCACTGATTTCCCGAAGGTCTATGGTGATGCTGAAATCGACAACCTGGACTTGGATCAACTGACCCAAAAATTTGAATTTGGCAATATCACGGGCAGACTATCGGGAACTATCAACAAATTCGTTTTGGAAAATTGGCATCCGGTTACTTTTTATGCTTGGTTAGGAACGCCGGATAACGATGACTCCAGCCATCGCATTAGCCAAACAGCGGTGAAGAATATTGCCAGTATTGGCGGTGGTGGTGCGGCAGATTTGTTGTCGCGTAGTTTTTTGGGCTTTTTTGAAACCTTCGGCTACGACAAAATTGGTGTAGGTTGTTACCTGCATAACGGAGTCTGCCAGATGATGGGCTTGGAAGCGTCAGGCCAGGGCTATTACTTGATTAAGGGCGGAGGTCTGCCGAGAATTGATGTGCTGGGGTATAATCCCCGCGTCAACTGGGATGTGCTGGTGGAACGGCTAGGCCGGGTCGCATCGCCGGATAAGGTTATTGTTCAATAGGGTGTTTCTAAAAATCCCTACTTCTTAGCATGGGCGTATCAGCTCCTTCTGAGGGAGAAGGCTGGGATGAGGGGGATATAATGGAATGAGGTATAATATAAGCAGTTGATTTTAATCTCTCCTCACCCCAACCCTCTCCAGCAGGAGAGGGGCAACAGCTTTTGAAATTTTGAGAAATTCCCAACAAACTTTGGAGTGTATTATGAAAAAAATTTCTGTGTTAGGCATGTTAATGCTCACGGCATGCGTCACGATCAATATCTATTTCCCTGCCGCAGCCGCTGAAAAAGTGGCCGATGAGATTATCAAGGACATTCAAGACAATGCGCGGCAAAAGCCGCAGCCAAAGCTAGAACCCAAAAGCGAGCGGTCTGATGTACAGACGAGTTTTTACAAGATTATTGACCAAGCCATAAACTTCGCCATTTCCCCAGCACAAGCCGCCGAGGCTGATTTATCGATTGATAGCGCGGAAATCAGGCAACTTACCGCTTCAATGGAAAAGCGCTTTTCGTCATTACAAGGTTTTTATGCGGCGGGTGCGATTGGCATAAAAGCGGACGGGTTTTTAGCGGTAAGAGATGCAGCCAGTGTGCCGTTAAAAGACCGTAATCAGGTGAATAAATTGGTTGCGGGTGAGAATGCAGATCGTCAGGCGCTTTACCAAGCCATTGCCAACGCTAACGGACATCCTGAATGGGTCACGCAAATTAAATCGACCTTTGCAGCCCGTTGGATCAGCAATGCCCAGTCCGGCTGGTGGTATCAAGCCTCTGGGGCATGGAAGCAGAAATAAGCATGGCGCGAACAAGGAAAAAGCCCCTGCCAGTCATTCCGGTAAGGGCAGCGATAAGCTCCCTGACACATGACGGCAGGGGTGTTGCCCATATAGATGGTAAGGCGGTTTTTATCGATGCGGCTTTACCCGGTGAAGAGGTCGAATTCCTTTACACGGAAATCCGCCGCGATTATGCAGAAGGCAGGGTCATTAAGGTACTGAAACCCTCAGAGCATCGGGTAGAGCCTTTATGTCCGCATTTTGATATTTGCGGTGGTTGTAGTTTTCAGCATGTGGATTCAGCCACCCAAATCCAAATCAAACAAGGTTTGCTTGAAGAACAATTTAAACGTATCGGCAAGATAACGATACCAGAGCTTTGGAAACCATTAACGGGGTCACATTGGGGCTATCGCCGCAAAGCACGGATGGGTGTTAAGTACGTCGCCAAAAAAAACCGTGTGTTGGTGGGATTCCGCGAAAAACGTCACCCGTATCTAGCCGAGATGGACAATTGCGTGGTCATGCACCCTACCGTTGGCACACGGCTTGTCGCCTTGGGTGAAATGATACAAGGCTTAAGTATCCGCGAAAAAATTCCCCAGATTGAAGTCGCTATCGGCGATGAGCAGTGTGTACTGTCCGTTCGCGTATTGGAACCGCCGACGGCAGCCGACCAGGAACGAATGCGTGCCTTTGGCAAAGCCCATAACTTAACTTTATGCCTGCAATCCAAAGGCCCGGATACGATTGTGCCTTTAGAAGGTGAGCCGGAGGTGATACCGACTTATTCATTGCCCGACCACGGCATAGAATTCCAATTCCGACCCGCCATGTTTACCCAGGTTAATTATGAAATTAACCGTCTTATGGTAAACCGGGTATTATCTACTCTCAATTTAACCAAGGCTGATACCGTACTAGACCTGTTTTGCGGCCTGGGCAACTTTACCTTACCACTCGCCAAATATGCCGGGCTAGTGGTTGGTGTGGAAGGCGACCTGCCGCTAGTTAAACATGCCAGGGAAAATGCTAGTCATAACGGTATCGAAAATGCTGAATTTTATGCGGCGGATTTAAGCAAAGATATTAGCGATCAACCTTGGGCAAACCGCAAATACAACAAAATCCTGCTCGATCCTTCCAGGGCAGGTGCGTCAGAAGTCTTGCATTATTTTAAACAATGGCAACCGGAGCAGATTGTTTATGTTTCTTGCAATCCCTCTACCCTTGCCCGCGATGCCGGAATTCTCGTCAATGACCTGGGTTATAAGCTGGTTAAAGCGGGCGTGATGGACATGTTCCCCCAAACCGGACACGTCGAGTCGATTGCTTTGTTTGAGAGATAAAAGACCTGATCGAAATAGGCTTGAGTTTGTAGGTTGGGGCGAGGTACTGATTCCAACACCTATGCTTAAATAATTGTTTTTGTTGGGATCCGTACCTCACTCGCAACCTGCTAGGCTAATGGAACATTGTGTGGCATGGGGCGGATTTATCCG
>PMDM01000178.1 GCA_003155565.1 Methylococcaceae bacterium
GGAGAGCCTTGTCGAAGTACATAAGCCTTTCGACAGGCGCAAGGCGAACGGAAGTTAAATCTTCATAAGGCCGAATCAATAATTCAAATTACGACAGACAACTAAAAGGATTTCCCGATAGTAGGGTTAACCCAGCCAATGAGATTGATGGACTGATGTAACCGTCGGTAAATAACCGAACCTGGATTTCTCTTGAAACTTACCAGGAAGACGGCAGTTTTTTATTGATGATTAGTGATTTTTCCTCAAGGGTAATATACCCACCTTTGGTGAGTTCGTGCATGATTTTATTAATCATTTCTCTCGAAGCGCCAACCATGGAAGCTAAATCCTGTTGGGTGGGTCGGTTATGGATCATCCTGACATTGCCTTCGACAACTGCCAATCCCTCTAACGCTTTTACAGTTCGCTCATATACATTCGACAAGGCCATCTGTCTAACCTTGTCGGTTAAATGCCTGATTTTTTCCGATAATACGCCTAACAAAGTGATTGCTACCTCAGGGTAATTCATCAGCCAGTTAATAAAATCACTTTTTGAAATAACTGCACAGGTTGTTTTTTCAAGGCTAACTACGGAAGCTGATCTCGGTTCGTCGCTTAGCAGGGCAATCTCACCAAAATAGGAACCCGGTTCCTGAACCAGGAGGGTAACTTCCTTGCTTTTATCATCGCTGCTAAATACCCGTACCTTGCCGGAAAGCATAATATAGAGTGAGCTGGTCTCATCCCCCTCAGTAACTATCATCGTTTGCTTGGGAAATTTTACGGATTTAGCCCTTTCTGCAAGAGTAATCAATACCTCGTCAGATAATTTCGACAAAAAAGGGATTTTTTTAAGTCCTGTGAATACTTCTTGCTGCACTTTCGTTCCTTTATCTGATATGGGTTCAGGGGTTGAATAGTGATAACTCAATGCCAACCCAACCGGTGAACTGGCAATAGCTAATTCTATACGTAAAGTGAAGTTAATCCGATTAAATTATGACAGGAGATTATTGGGCGATCACTTGCGACAAGAAATAGATCACAAACTGACCGTATGAGACCCCATTTTTCATTTTAGGGCAAGCAGATAAGATTTTAACGATCAGGTCAGTTGGTCGTATAAAATATCGTATTAATTCATTCCGAACAGTTTCAAAGATAATCTGATCAATAATTAGTGTTTTCTACCGTAGTCAGCGCTTTAGACAGCTCCTGGCTAAATTCCTCCAGGATTTTACTGAGTACACGGACTGTCCCAGGGTAAGACGAATCTGCCATTGAGCGATTGATAACGGAATGCCCACTTTTTAGGATGGCGTGGGTTGTTTCGTTTTTTATCGTCCAGTTGGCTTCCAGGTTGGCTGATTCGCCGGGGGTCGTATCGAAGCGGATGATGTCTACGACGAGTTGCAGGTCTACCGTGCCATGCACACTCCAGGGATAAGTCCTAACTATGCTATTAGGCTGCAAGGTTGATACATTGCGTGTTAAAGCTTGAAGAAGATTGTCCTGTAATGGTGATGCCCATTGTTGGAATTCCGCGATTTGCACCGTATTGTCGGATGACCGGGTGATGATTTGTTTATGCTCCAATAGTACGGGAACGGAAACTGGACCGATGCCTATGGTACGCTGGCTGACGGTTTCTACGGTTGATGGAGTAGTTTGAGGTTGGGATTCCAGGACATAGAACTGCACTGAGGGCGCGCTGGTACAACCCGATACTAAAATAACCAACAATGCTGCAATAAGAGGCTTAATCATCTTTACCCTCGTCTTTGCCACGAATCAAGGATTCGGGATGTTGTTCCAGATAATCGGTCAGTTGTTTCAATGAACTGGCCGCTTGCGTGAATTCCTGGAGCATTTTGTGGAATTCGTAATAGCCTGTAGAGCCGGGTTCCAGGTTACCTAACACCTGATTAGCTGATTTCATGGTGCCGCTGGCATTGCCTAGTGTTTCTTTTGCGGTTGCCAAAGTGCCATTTGCGGTGTTGAGCATACCCGTCGCCGCTTTTGAGGTGTCTTGAAGTGAGGCTAAGGTCTTATTCATTTCTACGGTGAGCTTATCCAAAGGAAGTTTGGCGAGCTTATCCATAATAATTTGGGCAGAATGGGTGAATTCCTCAAAAGAACTCGCTATTGTGGGAAATTCAGGATAATCACTGTGATGATTGTCGCTGGCGACTATCTTGCTCTCAGGGTGAAAATCCAGGTCGATCAACAGTTGTCCAGTGACTAAACTACCCGTCTGTAGCTGGGCGCGAAGCCCTTTTTTTATCAACTGTTCCATCACGTCTTTGTCGCTGACATTGGTGGGGTCATTAATTGATTCGATACGATCAGGTTCCAGTTCAACGATGACAGGCACATGAATTTCCGCTGTTTTTTTGTCAAGTTCAAGGCTTATATCAGTGACCCTTCCGATAGGTATACCTCTAAGTTGCACTGGGGCGCCCTCTGTTAGCCCTCGGACTGAGCCATTAAAGTGCATAACATATTTCAGGGTGTTTGTGTACGTGATTTGGGTTGATTGGTCATAAGTATCATATAGTTGAAAGAGGCTATGTTCAGGTTTGATATCGGCAGGCGTATCTTTGGCCGATGCGCGGAAAGCAATACCGCCACTGAGTAAGGAAATTAACGGCCCCGTCCTTACTTTAAAGCCGTCGGCGCTGGCAGATAAATCAACGCCGCTGTCTATCCAGAAGCGGGAGTTTTTTCTGACGAACTGGTCATAAGGTGCATAAATAAAAATGGTCAGAAGTATGGCATTTGCTTCATCTGACAATTTATGGCTAAGCACTTCACCGACCGGAATACCATGAAAATTAATCGGCGTGCCAGGGCGCATGGAACCCAGATTATTGGTTTCCAGGATAAATTGCTTGCCGTCCATGTGGCTTTTCATGATTGGCGGAACCGTCAGTCCAGTAAAATGGAGCTGCTCTTTTCCGCTACCAGGTTTTAATTCTATATAAGGCCCGGATAGCAAAGTACCCAATCCAGAAATTCCACCCAGCCCTACCTGCGGTTTTACAACCCAAAAACTGGTGCTTTCCTTGAGATAATCAGTCGCATTGCTGTTCATCTGCGCGTTTATTTGTATAGTCTTTAAGTCATCATTGATAGATATGGCGGTGACTTTGCCGATATCCACATCCAGGTAGCGGATTTTAGTTTTGTCTACTTCCAAGCCTTCAGCGGTAGGAAAGTTGATGGTGATAATCGCACCTTTTTCTGCGGCTGATTTGTAGATCAGCCAAGCGCTGACCAACAAAGCAATAATCGGCAAAAACCAGACCAGCGGTAGCTCAGGCTTTTTGCTAAGCGTAATGTCCGCTGCTTCAATGTCTTCTTCGGGCGAATTATTCATGTGAGTTGATGATCCCAGATAAGACGTGGATCAAAACTTTTTGCCGCAAACATCGTCAGGACGACGACAGCAGCAAAAGCCGTCGCAGCAGGGCCGGCAATGACATTTGCGACACCGCCCATATTTACCAAGCCAACCAATATGGAAATCATGAAAATATCCAGCATAGACCAGCGTCCCACGAATGCAATGATGCGGTACATTCGGGTAAACAGGTGGACATTGACCTGCCACCGGTAATGGACACACAACAATAGCAGCGTAATGCCCAATAACTTCATCAAGGGAACCAGTATGCTCGCGACCAGCACCAGTATGGCAATAGGAACCATGTCTTTTTGGATCAACACCATAATTCCCCCGGCTATCGTGTGACGGGCAGTTACGCCAAGTTCAGTGACTGCCATAATTGGATATATATTAGCGGGAATATACAGGCAGAAACTACTGATGATTAAGGCGGTAGTGAGATGAAGATTCTGATGTCTGCGTGCAGAAACGGAACTTTTACAAACTGGACAAAGACATTGCACTTTCGATTTGATTAGATAGCCACAATCATGACAACGGATAAATCCCTGTGCTAAAGCTGTTTTTATCAATTTCATCAGTTTTATTTTTTGGACAGTTGACTAATGCGTTGCCAGAATGTGTAACAGTCTAATTCGTTTGCCAACATGGCGTTGACAATAAGTAAACCTACAAAAGCATATAATCCGAAGCCAAACCTGATATCAGCATCGTCAGCCAGCTTAACCCAGGCAACAATAATTCCCAAGGCATACACTTCTATCATTGCCCACTCATTCAAGTGTTGATACCAGCGCATCCAAAATATTAGATAATTGCTCGGTTTTTTGATAAAGAGATGAAGGCTTATCACAAAAGCCAAGCCCATATTCACTAAAGGCAGAAGAACGCTGGATAACATGACCAATACGGCAACCGCCCACATCTCTTCATTGAATAGTGCCAATACACCTGACCATAAATTTCCGTCCTGACTATTCCCTAAAAGCTTGACTGCTATCATCGGTAACAGGTTTGCTGGCACGATTAATATCAGGCCGGCGAGAGACAGCGCCAATGTCCGTTCAATACTGTGTTTATGTGGTCTTTGTAATAAATATCCGCAACGTGGGCAGTGTGCTTTATCTCCATGCTCAGGCTCAGCAGGATTCAGCAATAAATCGCATTCCGGGCAAGCTTCAAAGGCATACACAGGCACAAGGCTAAAGGCGCAAGGCCAAAGGAAAAGCAAAGCGGTTTTCGCCATTTGCCTTGAGCCTTTCGCCTATATTTTTTCTCACCATTGCGATTCACCCGTTTCAGGGTCATACATTTCATGGACGATTTTATGGCGGTTGGCGATCAACTCTTCAATACTGGGCGAGTTGCTCATGGCGCGGGATATAGCGAGTTTCATCGCCTCGTAATTGGTGCGGTATAAATCTTTCCGATCCAAATCGGGATTCGTGGCGCACTCGGGTGCTATCCAAAGCATGGCGATAATGCACAAGTCATTAGCCTTATCTGCCGGGATAACGCCAGCAATAACACTATCAAGGACTGCATCTGCCACGGCGGATTGTACCGGGCCACCGAATAAATTGACGTAAGCCGTCGATTTAATCGTCACTTTCGGAACCATCAAGGTGGCAGGACGAACCTGCTGATTGCAGGCACGGATAGCAAACATGCGGGTATGCCCCTCGGTTTGCCCCATCAGGTTAGCAAACGCATTACCTGCTGGCCCTTTTACACTGCCAATCAGGATTTCCGGCATGGCATCAGTGCCTTGCCCATCGCTGGA
>PMDM01000214.1 GCA_003155565.1 Methylococcaceae bacterium
TTTCATAGGTCAAACGACACGCTTTATAATAGGAAATATCAAATTTTACTTAATAACATAGGTCAAACGACACGCTTCATAGGTCATACGACACGGTAAAGCCGAAATCTGTGGATAACTGGTCGAGTCGCCAGAGGCGTTCATTTAAGTAAATTTGTAACTAGAATTAAAGTAATGTTGTAAACAGTCAAAACAAAGTATTAGAAATACCATGTTTTTCTGTAACTAATGTGTCGGTTGATCTACATCTTATAAAAACACCATAGGTCAAACGACACGTTTTTGCAGTTCAGATGACAGGTGTTAAGTTTTCTGGCGCAAAAAACTAATAAAACTGTTTATGCAGAGAGACTTATCTACAGATAAAGGATTTAAACCTTTTAAAATGTGTCGTTTGACCTATGCATTTTTAGTGTTCACAGATGCAACAAATCTTATCATCTTTAGCAAGAAAAGCATTATCGGCAACTCCTGCCGTTTGCACCTCAGAGCAAGCCTTTCTAACCGTTTGACGCCAACTGAAGGTTTTCGCGTCGATCGATCCGCACATTTGCCGGAACTTCTCCAGTGATAACGGAAAGGGGTGTTTGTGACTCTCGATGTAATCAGCCAGGCGGCGAGCCACTGGCGATAAATCGCGGTAAACCTCCCAATTGTGACTGGTGAAGGTGTTACCAGCGAACAACAGGATCAAATTCGGGTTAATCCAGACACGGTATTGAGTGGGCCTGCCATCAGCATCGTTGATTACTTCATATTTATGTATCAGCGAGATTGCTCCGCTTTTCCCGTATGCTTTGTTATTCAGTGCTAACACTTCATTAGCCTTGAGCCGTGAAATGCACTCGCGCACCCGATCGTAGTTACGTCCACTTTTTGACCAATTCACATCCCGAACCAAATCCTTAACAGAAAATTCAAACGGTTCCCCTAAAGACACCGCTTTCCCATAATTAAGTATTTGCAGCCAAACAATTTCATCGTCTTCGGCTCTTAGCTCGATGCCAGTGTAAAGAATCGAAACGAACTCATTGTAGTGGAATAGTTTTTCATGAATCAGCGATTTACGTGGCTCACGCTTATTTCTTGCAGTGAATAGCGAACTACGCGCGTAGTCGTTAGGTATATGGCGCAGATCGTTACGCTCGGCTATGCTCTCAAACAAGTCAAGCTGACACAGTGAGTTAGGTTTTATGCCTTTACTGTGCAGATAAGCATTGCGCTGCATCTTATCGACTTGGCCGGTGCCCTCGTCGTTGATAAGGTCTGTGGCTATCTTTGCGGCAAACGTTTTGGCGTGTTTCATTACGGCCCCTTTTTTTCTATAATTCCACCTGTTACAAGTGGTGTAAGTTATCGTTACTGAATGCTGGTTTCGCTTATGTTGACTACTTTATTAAGCCTGATACCGCAAGGTATTGAGCTTTTTTATTTAGCTTTTTGCAGTTCCTTATATGCCTTGGCAACTTCCTTTCTAAATTTATCTATCATGCTACTTGGCGCAGCCAATTCAACCAGTTCCCAGCCAGGTGGCAAAGGCACACCGGCGTTTACCGCCGCCGCGCTTTGTGCTTCTCGGAATTTTAGAAACGTACGCCACACAACATTAACAGTAACACCCACGGCTTGCCGCGACCATCCGAATTGTTCAGCCACAGCTTGATACGTCTTATCATCCACAAGGACAGAACGGGCGGCATTAGCGCGATCATTAGATATATTCAGTAAAAGCCGGACAGCATCAAATTCAACAGCATCCATTCTCCTCTTAATGCGCATACACAACTTCCACAAACAAGCAATATGCTTTCGACATAGTATTATTTCCAATAATCAAAAAAGGACAGGCCAAAAGCCTGCCCGGAATTAACGGTTTAACCCCAAGTAGACCACGGAAACCGTCGTGGACGGTGTTTTGCTCTTTTCAAAACGTGGAAAGTTTGAAAACCAAAGCACGGTTTTCATTTAAAACCAGTCGGCGGAGCCGCTCCTTCGAGCCGCGTAAAATAGTATGTGTTCGGGGCAAGTTTTCATGCCCCGAACACAGCACCACCGTTAAAGGGTTGCGTTTTCCTTCGCCGCTACTTTTCCAATGATAAAATCATAAGCCAANNCTGGCCGTAAAAATGGCCGTCTTATCGTTTTTCAATACTTTCAACCAACTTTCAACGTAGGCTGCATGATCTTCTATCATGGCATCTACAAAACCAACGTGACCGACCACGAAAGCCGCCCCAAGCTCGGCCACAAGCTCTTCAAAAGCATAAGCATCATCACCAAAACGTTTGCCGAATTGACGGTCTAGGCGGCTTTCGTGGCCTGTCCAGTGCGTTAATTCATGTAACGCGGTAGCGTAGTAGTTTTCTGGACTGGTGAAACGTTCGCGGGCAGGTAAACAAATATGATCTTTGCTCCGTGAATAACATGCACCCGCGTAACCGTGATTAATAACCGCGCCGCTGTCTTCAAGCAGTTTTTCAGCCTCTTCAATTGGGTTAAATTCGTTGGCCGTTTCTGCGGTATCTGTTAAAGTCTCTGGCAGGCCGTCAATTTGCGCCACGTTAAACAACCAAAAAGGTTTACACATCGGAAAAAATCCACCTTTGCCCTCTTCGTCGTGGTCGGCTGCCTCGTTACCTTTGCGTTTAACCATCTCGAAATAAGCGCACATAGTAGCTTTTTCATCTTTACGCACTTGTGCGCCAAAGCTTGCAGCTTGTTTGTAGGTCATCCAAACATTGGATGAATAGTTGGCCTCCATTGCTGCATCCCAAAGGATCAGGACATTAACGCCACGATATGCGTCGCCAGACTTACCATTACTAGGAAAGCCGCCTTGTGCGGCCTTTTGCCAGCGTTCACGGGCAACATTGCCGCCCTTTTCCAGCATGGCTATAATTCTATCAGTGATTAATTGTCGAATATCCATTTTTTAACTCCAAAAAGACCACGGATGCCGCCGTGAACGGGTGTTTTGATTTCTTCAAAACATGGCTTATTTTACTAAAAACCCGTGAACGTATCAATACTTTTTGATTGTCATCAATGAATAAAATGACTAAATAAATAGCTTTTAACGTACTTCATTTATTGCCTGTTCACCCTGGATGCTCTTGCTTGAGCTGTCGTGGAAAGTTTGAAAACCAAAGTTCGGTTTTCAATTAAAACCAGTCGGCAACGCCGCTCCTTGAATGGGAAGCTAAACAAACATAAACCGGCTAGGTGAAGATGCCCTCGAATCGCTGTGGGATTCTATAGGCGGGAGGCTTTTTTCAAAGTCAAGGAATGCTTTATAGCGACACGGTAAATTTGTTCTCCACCCACCGCTCTCATCCTGAGCAACCAGCAGCGCAAGAGTTTTTCGTCATCTTCAGGTAATCAAAAACTAGCCGCGTATTTTGAACTAATTCGCGTATTTTTTGTGCCACACAGACAGCACCTTTGGATTTGATGAGGCCGACG
>PMDM01000129.1 GCA_003155565.1 Methylococcaceae bacterium
TTCTTTTGGCGAAGCAAAAGAAAGCATCTCGCCTGCCAGTGCGGGAACTGGCATTCAAAATTATCGTCGCGTAAGCGACAACTTTCCAGCTTTAGCCTGATACCTTATTTTTTGATATAAACATTCCACGCCCGTAAAGCATTGCAACCGTCATTGCTTTCGGAAGTCACTTTAATCCACGCCTTACCTTCCAACAAGGGTTCTGGCAACTTGCCTTTGACGCGGTAATGCCCGCTAGCAAGCGGCACTATCGCAACATCAAGCAATTTATTATTCACCCACACCTTAATGGTCTTACCATCGGTATTGTCTGAAGTCATAAACTCGAATTCTTGAAACGAGCTAACTTGGGCATTGTCGAGCGGCTTTTCTTGCATAAATTTTGGCGGGTGGCAGGTAACAATAAAATCGCCATGATGACCTGTGCGTGCGCCCGCAAATGCACTTGCCGATATTAGCAAGCCTAATAAAAAAAGTAAGCTATTCATAAACGGTGATCCTCTCTTATTTTTATTTGTAGTTAACTGCTGTTCCGAAGCCATAAAATGAACTTCAGTTGCTTCTTTGTTCCTCGTACCCCACCGTTAATATATACCCTTAATACATAAATCGTGTTGATTTGAATCAAGAATTCGGCATCCACCTGATTGTAGAATTAAACCTTATCTATCCAGAATCGAGGAATTATGCTTAATCCTATATAATTAAAGCATGATTTCAATCGACCAAATCAACGCCATCCTCCCCCAAACCCAGTGTGGTCAATGTGGATACAAGGGATGTAAACCTTACGCGGAAGCGATTGCGTTAGGTCAAGCTGACATCAACCAATGTCCACCGGGTGGCGACGAAGGTATTTTGGAGTTGGCTAAGTTATTAGGATTAGCGCCTAAACCTTTGAATCCTGAGTTTGGAGCATATAAACCCAAGCAGGTTGCGTTTATTGTTGAAGAAGACTGCATCGGTTGCGTTAAGTGTATCGCCGCATGTCCGGTGGATGCCATTTTAGGTGCGGCGAAATTGATGCACACGGTGATTTCTGCGGAGTGTACAGGTTGCGAGTTATGCGTCGCGCCGTGTCCGGTGGATTGTATTATCATGAAACCACTGACAATGGCGCTTTCTCCCGAGCAAAAAAACGCACAAAAATTAACGGCAAAGCGCCGTTACGAGGCTCGGAATCGCCGTAAAGAAAACGAGGCATTAGAAAAAGCGGAAAAGGCAAAAAAACAGAAAGAAGCCTTGTTGAAGATGCGGTCTGATAGCGGTGCTAATAGGTCTTCTGCTTAAAGAACCTCTGAACTTGTGATTCCGCTCATGGTTCGACGACCGAAGGAAGNNACCCAATACCGTTCGTCCTGAGCTTGTCGAAGGACTTATTAAGGAGTTCCGCACAAGATGAACCAGAAAAAAAGACAGGCCATCTTTGACCGCCTCGCCGAAGCCATACCCGAACCGACCACCGAATTGAATTATTCAACGCCTTTTGAATTGTTAATCGCAGTGGTACTTTCAGCGCAGGCAACGGACAAAAGCGTTAATAAAGCGACAGCGAAACTATTCTCAGTCGCCAATACACCTGAAGCTATTTTGGCCCTGGGTCTGGACGGCCTGAAAGACTACATCAAAACTATCGGCCTGTTTAATGCAAAAACCGCCAATATCATGAGCCTGTGCCAGCAGTTATTGGAAAAACATGATGGTAAAGTCCCCGAAACGCGGGAAGCACTTGTAGCATTGGCAGGTGTCGGCAGAAAAACCGCCAACGTGATGTTGAATACAGCTTTTGGGCATCATACTATTGCAGTCGATACCCATATTTTTCGGGTTTCTAACCGTACCAAAATTGCCCCCGGCAAAAATGTGCTGGAAGTCGAGCGAAAACTAGATAAATGGGTGCCAAAAAAGCACAAAAAAGACGCGCATCATTTACTAATTTTGCACGGACGATATACTTGCGTGGCAAGAAAGCCGAAGTGTGGCAGTTGTGTTATTGCTGATTTGTGTGAATACGATAACAAAGGGATAAATTACCAGTAAGCTAATCATCGCTGGAAAGAAATTTGTTAGTTCTGTATAGTTGCAGGCAACGATAACCACATCAGTTAGCGGGATATTCATCCCTTGTTCAGTTCTGGGTGGGTATCGTAGCCCGTGTTCGGTATGTTAAGGTATCGACGATTTATTATAATAACCGTGGAGTGAATACAATGAAAAAAATGAATAAAACACCTTTAGCAGCGGCAATGGGCGCGGCCCTTATTTCTACTTTTGCTGCAACGGCGGCCAACGCTGAAGCTAACCCATTTTCAATGACACAACTGTCTTCAGGTTATATGCAGTTAGCTGAAATGAAATGCGGCGCTTCTATGGGTATGCCGGGCATGGATAAGACAAAAGCCGCCGAAGGCGCCTGCGCTGGCAGCAAAACACCAGCCGCAGCCAAGAAAGCGGAAGGCTCATGTGGCGAAGGCAAGTGCGGCAAAATGATGAAAGACGGCAAAATGAAGCCGGGTATGGAAAAAGCCTGCGGTGCGATGATGAAAGGTAAAGAGGGTGTCTGTGGAGATAAGCTGAAGACACCAGCTGCAGAGCCAGCCGCTCCCGCGGCACCAGCGCCAGTAAAATAGGCTTTAGTGGCTGCTAGCTTACGAACCAACCGTTAAGAGGGGGAGGGCAGTGTTATCATGCCCTCCTGTTTCAAACCAGTCAGGTGTTCCCATGGACACAAATCCCTATTTAGTGCGCGGTGCCGGTCTAGGCCTGCGTCGATCAATATTAAGTCAAATCGTTGAATCTCCTCCGAGCGCTGTCGATTTTTACGAGGTGGCGCCAGAAAACTGGATTACCATCGGCGGAAAATCTGGCCGTCAATTCCGCGCAATGACGGAACGCTATGATTTCATTTGTCATGGCTTGTCCTTATCCCTCGGTAGCACCGATCCCTTGGATGAAGCCTTTGTGCTCGAAGTTAAAAAATTTTTAGCAGAGCATAATATTAAGTTTTACAGCGAGCACTTAAGTTATTGCAGCAAGGACGGGCACTTATATGACCTGATGCCGATTCCATTTACTGAGGAAGCTGTAACCCATGTGGTAGGGCGAATCAAGCGCGTACAGGATATTCTGGAACAACGCATTGCCATTGAAAACGTCTCTTATTATGCCGCTCCTGGTCAGGAGATGGACGAGATTGACTTTTTCAACGCAGTTGTCTCAGAAGCCGACTGTAACGTGTTGTTGGACATCAATAATATCTACGTGAATAGCGTGAATCATGGTTACGATGCCGAAGCCTTCCTAAAAGCCATGCCTGCCCATGGCATTGCTTATGCCCATATTGCCGGACATTACGTCGAGGCGGAGGATTTTCTCGTTGATACGCATGGCGCGGACGTGATCGATCCGGTCTGGAAGTTGTTGGGTAAGGCGTATGAGCTTTTTGGGGTATTTCCGACCTTATTGGAGCGTGATTTTGATATTCCGCTATTAGCTGGACTGATAAAAGAAGTCAACATAATCAAGGTGATACAGAACGACTGGCGAGTGCAGCACGAAAGAAAATCGGCTTGAATATGGCCGTCGATTTTAAAGCCAAACAACAGGAATTCACCCGTTACATAAAGGATCCGGTAAAAAATCCTGCGCCAGCCGACGTTAAACCGGAACGTATAGCGATGTATCGGGAATTAATTTTTAACAATATCGAAGGATTTCTGGCCGGAAATTTTCCTGTCATCAGGAAAATATTGGACGACCAGCAGTGGTTTGAGCTGGCGCAAGATTTTTTTTCCGAACACACAAGCAAAACGCCGTATTTCTCTGGAATCGCAGAAGAATTCCTCGATTACCTGGAAAATGAACGGGCTAATGAAAGCGACTTTCCCTTTTTGCTGGAATTGGCGCACTATGAGTGGGTTGAGATGGCCTTGTCTATCGCCAAGGAGGATGTAGAACCGAATCAACAAGCTGATGATGATTTACTCAGCCAAACCATAAAGCTGTCGCCTTTGGCTTGGCCGTTGGTTTACCAATTTCCAGTCCAGCTTATTTCACCCGAAAATTTACCGCTAGAACCGCCAGCACAACCGACCTGTCTACTCGCCTACCGCGACCAGGACGATGAGGTCAAATTTATTGAAATTAATCCAATGACTTATAGGCTTCTGGAGATTATTCAGGAGCAGGGGGAAATCGTAACAGAAGATTGTCTAACTCAAGTTGCACAAGAAGCCAATCACCCTAGTCCTGATGTTATTATTGTGGGGGGATTGCAGATTCTTAAAGATTTGGCTGAAAAAACAGTTATTTCAGTTAATGCTCCAAGTTAGCTGATTGAGGTTATTGGTTAGCGCTACAAAGCCAAACTGGAGTTTGCTCCTATAGGGTTAAACTCCAGATTCGGTCTGACATTTTCAGGCGGCGTTTTGCCTTGATTGCTCGACAATTGTTTATGAAGCAGGGTGTGCCAGTCATACCACTATTGCGGTTTGCCAAACAATTTAGGGCCGGCAGGGTGTGCCTTTTCCTGTAAGCACTCATAAGCAGCCGCTTCAAATTTAATCCTTAAGGATTGCGGATGTTCATGTTCTCCTATAAATTTTTCCGCTTCCTGGGCAGTTAAATCTTTCATCAAATAGGTTGCAATGCACTCGCAGGATTTGGTGAGGCGTTCGGCATCCTCAATTTTGTTGGTCGAATTGTTCAGCTCCCTATCGACGCATTGCGCAGCAAATTCGTGTTCAAACTTGTGTTTTTGCATGTCGGTGATTTCTGGGCCATGCGGATGGTCGAAGCTGCTGTTGGTATCGATTTTGGCTGTTTGTTCCGCCCCGCCTGTTTTTTCTGCTTTGGGCTTTTCATCGTCTGAACAAGCAGTTAACGAAAGGGCGATTGCAGCACTTATTAAAAAATAAAAGAGGTGATTTTTTTTATGGGTTAAGGTTTTCATGAAGTTATAGGTGTTGTTAGTGTTGTTAAGCTATTAAATTATTAATTACAGGCCACTGTTCAGGTTGTTTTTGCCAACTATTCAGTTTATAAAAGGCGCAAGTAAAGAGTCAAATTTGCTGCTTTTGTACCTTTTGTCTTGCGCATCGAACTTAGTCCCTGTCTTTTTCTTTTATTTCTCAGTTACCCGCACATCAATACGGCGGTTTTGCTGCCGTCCTTCCTCGGTATCGTTAGTGGCTACCGGATGTTCGCTGCCATAACCTTCGGCATCCATCCTGTCAGCTTTAATGTCTTTGCTGACGATGGCTTTTTTCACGGCAATAGCACGGTTATTTGACAGCTTTTTATTAGCGTTGGCTTTGCCAGTATTGTCGGTGTAACCGCCGATTTTGATTTTAACTTTCGGAAAAGCTTTCAGAATTTCGGCGATATGGTTTATTTGCCCATTTGATTCCGCTTTGATGGTTGCTTTATTGGTATCGAAAATGATGCCATCCATGGTAAACCATACATCTTTGCTGATGGCTTCATCACCTTCAATAAAGCCGACTAATTTACTTTCAAATCCATCTTTGGCGGCTTTAATGGCATAGCCAGTAGATAAGGTTTTTTCAAATAAATCGCTGGCGGTATCGACAGCCTTTTCCACGACTGGAGCCTCAACGATGGTCGGTGCTGGCGGAATGGGCGCTGGTGGTGCTATTACGACTGGTTCTACTGGTGGCGGAGTGGATGTCGGTGCTGTCACCTCTGGCGCGGTAGCCACAGGATCTGTTGCGGGGACACTACAACTCTTGAGGAGTCCCCAAGCCAGCGCAAGCGCCGCCGCCAAGAGTATCCACGGCAGAAATTTCCTGCCCCTCCCCGTGCTTTCTTCGAAGACCTCCGCAGCACTGTGGGCAAAATCTTTGCCTTCGTCAACGATATGCGAGCCGAATTGACTGGCGGATTCGCCAACATCTTCAGCTATGTGTTTGGCAGACGATAGGGTTTCTTTGGTCACATCTTCAATCTTATCGTCGATATTGTCGAAGGTATCAGTAAAAGATGTTGTTTTTGGGATTGGATTCGGAGACGCATAGCCAGAATCCAGGGTATTAACGGCCTTGTCGAAGCCGCTAATAACATGATCGGTGGTTGCAGTTGTTACTGCGGCGGTTTTGACAATGGAATCACCCCCCACTAGCGGATTGCTAAGCCCAGGAGGAATGACGTTCTTTAAAAACCCGCTTTGGCTATTTAATAGTCCTGCCAACCCGGTCGCGTATTCTGTATTTTCAATTTTAAGATTTCTACCAATCAAACCCATAAGGACAGGCATAATAAAGCCAAGTAAGGAATTTGATGAGGTTTTACTAATGCCGCTGGCGTTTGCGACCAAATCAGTAATGCCGGTGGCCTTATCGCCAAAAAAAGTGGTCAATAAATGTCCGCCCTCCGCTAATAACTTGATAGTTTCTTCACCGCCACGAGATAAAGCACCCAGATTACTGAGTATGCCGCCATCGTGGTTACCTTCAGTGATTAGGCTGAATAGTTTGCCAATACTTGTTTCGTCTGAGCTTTTATCGACCAGTCCGGAAAGTAAAGAAGGTAGCGCAGTTTGCAGTGCGGACTCGGTATTTTTCGGTGATTCCCCAATAAGTGTAGCGATGTTTGAGACTACATCACCCGATAGGTGTTCTTTTAATAGCTCTAATAAGTTGTTAGACATTTATGATTTCCTCATTGTTGGGTTGACACAGTCTGGAAATTAGGTGACAACGCTCAATTTACCAGTATCTGGCTGTTTTGTTAATGAAAAAATAGCGCTGCTTGACAAATAATGTTGAATACTTAGATATAAGAGACTCGACGGAGTTTAATTGTCAAAGAAAGTAGGCGAAAGGTGAAGGCATGCTGTTTTGCATCTTTAACCTTGAACCTCAATGATTTTTTACCAGATCATCAGGTTTAGCGTCCAAAAACCAGTCGGGTGGAGTGCCGCATTCAGGAACATGCTTATGGGCCCAGATTGCAAGTTGTTGTAATACAGGAAGAAGATCGGTGCCTTTGGTGGTCAAGAAATATTCGTAGCGCAAGGGTTTAATCTGATAAGGTTTTTTTTCGACGATACCAGTTTCCTCCAAACGCCGTAGCCGGTTGGCGAGAATATTAGTTGGAATGCCTTCTGGTGAGCTTAAAAAATCGCCGTATCGGGCTTTTCCCATACACATATCGCGTACCACCAACAGGCTCCATTTATCGCCGATGACATCAAGCGCTGTTGATAAAGGACATTCCGAGCGGTAGTTAGGCGTGTTTGTGTTCATTGATAGTGTTGAAGATTGTTTGGACGAATTGTATCCTAGCCATTCTCGAGTTCACATCCTCATAAAGCAGAAAATATTTCTGCAATGTAACAAAAACTAAACAATATACTTGTAAAATGCAAGTCGATATGTAAATATTAAGTCACTTGTATTTTACAAGTCATAAGCCTAACAAGCCAAATTGGAGGTTAACATGAAACTGTATGAATTCCCATTGTCACCCAATTCTCGTCGGGTTGTCGCTGTTCTTCATCATTTACAGCTAGATTTCGAACGAGAAGTGGTGGACTTAAGCAAGGGTGAGCAAATGCAGCCGGATTTTCTTAAGCTGAATCCCAATCACATGATACCGACTTTGGTGGATGGCGATTTTGTGCTGTGGGAATCGAATGCCATCATGCAATACCTGTGTTCCAAAGTGCCGAACACCACGCTCTGGTCGGCTGATCCAAAAGTGCAGGCCGATATTAACCGATGGCAGTTTTGGCAAGCAGGGCATTGGGGTAGTGCTTGTGCTGTCATGATTTTCGAACGGGTCGTCAAGAAATTCTTTATGCAGGCAGAAGCTGATTTACAAGAAGTTGCTAAAGGTGAAGAACGGTTTCACCGCTTTGCACAAGTGTTGGAGCAGCATCTCAAAGGCCGCGAGTGGCTGGTGGGTGACTCGGTGACGCTGGCTGATTTATCGGTAGGTTCGTTTCTGGATTTGGCAGAACTTGCGCTATTTCCAATGACACCGTATTCGGAGATCCAGCGATGGTATGGAAATATTCAACAACTGCCAGCTTGGAAAAGTTCAGCGCCGCCAGCTGGGTGAGAATAACTGATACAGCCTGATGATGTCTTAAAGAATTTCTTCGACAGGCTCAGGACGGACGGTAATGGGTTAATTTCGTTCATGGTGAGCCCTTCGGCTACGCTCAGGAGAGCCTTGTCGAACCATGATCGGAAGCAACTCCTTCAAGGCTTCCTTAATGGGAGAGTTTAGAGCGTTGTCTTTCGTATTTGGTTATCAACCTAAACTTAAATTATCTTGATTGCTATCGTCGGCATTATCTGCTTGTTGTGTTCTATAGAGTTTCTTATTAATTATAACCACAAACGCAAGCATGATTAAAAATAATATGGGTAATTGAATTCCATTACTCAATCTAAATGGAGTCATATAAATTGATAATACCGCATCATATAAGCCGTGAATAATTGCCGTAAAAACTAGACTGCCTGTATAAATAAATATACTACCAAATATTACGCCAGCAAATGTTATCAGCATTAATCCCTTTATTTGACCATAATAAATATACTGAACGTGTGACAGCGTAAATAGCAGAGTTGCGGTCAATAAGGCTATTTTGTAACCGTATTTCATTTGCAAAGAGTATTGCACAATTCCTCGGTAAAACAGTTCCTCCCTCAACCCAGCCGTAATACCTGAGATTGCAAATACGAGTTGCCACATTCCCGTTTCATTTTCAGCATTGGTATAAATAACGGCAAATAGTATGAGTAATAGTATGGCTGCGATAAATTGTGGGGTTAATATTTTTTTTGCTTGAAATGAATGGGTGGTGTTATAAAAATATTTTTGATAATAATAACTATAGAATATTACCGAAATTACCCTTAACCCTGTCCTGATAATCTCGCCCTCATAAGACCATTGCCCATATATTTGCGCGATTATAAAGGAAAGAGTTAGATAACTAATTTCAAGTATTGCAGTAAATAAGATTACTTTTTTCATTATTATTTCGCATTTTGCAAAACACCCAGATGTTTTCCTGTAAATTTTTACATCTGCTCGGTAATCACCATAAACAAATTCAACTGATTGTTTTTATGGAAAATAGGGTATAAAAAAATCATTTTAAGCAACAACTTCGACATTCACCAGGCAAATAAATCCCTAGGGCAGCACTGAATTTTACCGCTTTATTTGGAATACTGTGAAGGTGTTATGAGTTGAAGGGAGAAATGAGCTGCTTTGCCAGTCAGGATAGTCATTTAAGATAAGATCGGGTTTAATAGATTTTGGTGAAATTAATATAGACTTGACAAATTTTTACTAAAAAGCACCCTGATAATGTGAAAATAATTATCCTGTATTCAAAGACTTGCGTTGTTATAATAGAAACTAGGGTATTGGTTTTCATGAATACTGGATGAACTGATTTGCATTTGCATATTCGGGGCTTCACTATACCTTTCCTCATGCGTTTCGCGTTGTGCCGTCTGCCGAGGACTCTCGCCTTGATTAAAATAGCCTCAGGAAAAAGACTAGCGATTGCTCAGTAAGTCCCGTATCAAGATTATGTCATTATTAACAAAAATAACGCAAGCGGCACCCATGTGATCTTGCGCCAAAACGGGCGTCACCAAAATAGATAGTGCTTTTTAAGTTACATAAAACATTAAGATTGGACAATGAGTTTATCGGTTTTCATGTGTTTGTTGCCGCAGTTTGCAGTATTATGGCTTTGCTCACCAAAACAATTTGTTTATATATAAATCAATAAGTTAAAGTATATTTTCAGGCTTCTGTTTTCTATCATCTGAGTGGTTTCAATTCCCCATTTGACAACCCCAAA
>PMDM01000087.1 GCA_003155565.1 Methylococcaceae bacterium
CAAGGCAAATTGAACGATAAGATTTAACAGGTTCTGGGTCAATGCGGGGACTTGTTGCGCGATATACCGTACTGCTTGTTCAAAGGCATTCCCTACTGAGGCGCTTATTTGCTCAACGCCCATTCCCCGTATATGTGGGAACTTATTGAATTCTGGCAAAAGCGCGAGAGTGTCTTGAAAATAACGTTGGGGATTTATTTCGCCGCTTTGAATCTTATTATAATAATCCGTGCTTTCCCCCGCTATCATCAAGGTCATCGTAAGCAAAGGTATAACAAAAACCAGGATAATGATAAGCATGGTCAGAAACAACGCTACATTTTCCGAATTTTTATAATATTGTCTAACCCGCTGATAAATAGGGTCAAAAACGACTGCCAGGATGATTGCCCAAAAACAAGCCAATAAAAAATCTTTAATTAACAAGAAAAAAGACATTGTCACCAACAAAACCAATGTCATAAAAAGGAGATATGGGGTGTTTTTTTGCATGGCAAACAAATTGAATAAAATTAATAACTTGGTTATCCTATCATAGTTTCTAGCAATTCTTCACTGCCCTTGTCAACGCCCAATTTCCTTCAAGTGACGGGCGTTGGGTGGCTCTTTTGCCCTAATGAATCGACGCGATTTTAGTATATCTGTTTAATTTCACTCGGCATCAACGATATAAGCTTCTCAACTTGATATATTGTGTTATAAAGAAAGAGCGCAGCCATTACCCGCTCAATCCACGTATTTAATCTTTTTTATTGATTTTCACCCTATTGGTCGCATACTCCATAAATAAGAAAATGGCCGCCATACTGTCCGCAAGGCACACGCCCAGTCAAAACCATCTTCTCGCTGCCCTGCCTGCGGAAATATTCGAGCGTTTGTCACCCCATCTGGATCTGGTTTCCATGCCGCTCGGTCAAGTCCTCTGCGAATCCGGCGACCAATTGCATTACGTTTATTTCCCGACGACCGCCATCGTGTCCCTGCACTACATCATGGAGAATGGCGCATCGGCCGAAATCGCGGGAGTGGGCAATGAAGGCGTGCTCGGAATTTCACTTTTCCTGGGCGGCAATACCACGCCCAGCCTAGCCACCGTGCTGACAGCAGGCTTTGGTTACCGACTGAAAAGACAGATGATAATGGAAGAGTTCAATCGCGCTGGGCCGATGATGCGTTTGATGCTGCTTTACACTCAAGCATTAATTACCCAGATCTCCCAAACTGCAGTCTGCAATCGGCAACATTCGATTGAGCAGCAACTGTGTCGCTGGCTGTTGTTAACCCTTGACCGGATGCCTTCGAATGAATTAACCATAACCCAAGAATTGATAGCCAGCATGCTCGGCGTTCGCCGCGAAGGCATCACGGAAACTGCCGGGAATTTACAGCGGGCAGGATTGATTAATTATCGCCGTGGCCACATCACGGTACTTGACCGGTCGGGATTGGAATCCCGCGCTTGTGAATGCTATAACGTAGTCAAGAAAGAATTCCATCGCCTACTCTGCGATACAGGAACCGCTAAGAGCCTTCTAATTAATAATAGCGGAGCGTCCCGGGAACATTTAGGCGAATAATATATTTCTTTAAGACAGGATTGGCGTATAACTTGTTTATGTATAGCGCGTAAGGTGGGCAGGCTGTTTTGCCCACCTTTTATCATGCGGTATCTGTACAGCATGGGAACAATGAAATACACGCTTATGTGCGATAGCGTACAGAAATCGGCAAGTTTGATGACTATGCTAGTGTACGGGTCATACAAAACTCATTTTGCACCAGGTGAATCATGTCTGAAAAAACTCCTCTCCTACCCTTAATAACTTCGACGCTTGCACATTACGAGGTAATCCTACCTTGAAAACCACCCCCAATAAAATTTTTGCTTCGTCTACGGGTATAAGCATACTTTTAGTAGTAGTAGTAGTAGTAGTAGTAACAGCCTCGTTCTGGGCTTTCAGGGAAATAGAGACAGCGGCCGAGGCACGAAAGCATACCTTCATATCCATAAATCGCGCAAATATTTTACTGTCCGAATTGAAAGATGCCGAGACCGGACAGCGCGGCTACACGCTAACGGGTGACGAAGCCTTTCTGGAACCGTATTTGTCGGTGCGCGATAACGTCAATAGACATCTGAAACAATTGCGTCAACCAGACTTGAGCAGTGCCGCCCAAAAACACCTGGACGCACTCATGCCATTGATAGATGGCAAGATAGCGGAATTAACGAAGGTCATTGAGTTGCGCCGTAACAATAAAATGAATGCCGCCCTGGAGATTGTAAGCAGCAAGGAAGGCAAGCAGTTGATGGATTCAATTCGTGCCGAGATGCACAGCTTCATCCAGATACAGGAAGTCGCTTTGACACAGGACGAAGCAAAGTTCCAATCGAACATGCTCCGCCTATTTACCATCATCGTTTCCGCTACCGTGTTTACGCTGCTGTTTGCATTTTGGTTTGCCTATTTGATCTATCAACAAACACAGCAGCGACTCAAGAATATAGTTCATCTCGAAACACGGCATTTGCTCGAGATTCAGCAAGAGACGAATAAGCAGCTGGCGAGCGCCAAGTCCGCGGCGGAGAAA
>PMDM01000346.1:0-534 GCA_003155565.1 Methylococcaceae bacterium
GTTTTGGGCGGGTGGCGGCATCGTCAATGATTCCGATGTCGAAGAGGAATATCAGGAATGTTTTGATAAGGCGGAAGCGTTATTGAAGTTGTTGAATAAGTTAAGGAGCCTCTGAACATGTTGGTCCCGGTCATGGTTCGACAAGGCTCTCCTGANNCCTGAGCGTAGTCGAAGGACTCACCACGAACGGGATCAACGAGTTACCGTTCGTCCTGAGCCTGTCGAAGGACTGTGCAAAGATTCCTTAAGCGTTAAATGATTGTTATTAAACTAGGCGGTAGCTTGGCAGCATCAGGCAAGTTTAAGCCGTGTCTGGACAAGATTGAACGCAGTTATCAGGGCAGGGCAGTGGTGATTGTTCCTGGAGGGGGCGTATTTGCCAACCAAGTCAGGAGCGTACAACTGCAATGGCAATTTGACGACAGAACCGCACACCTTATGGCAATCTTAGCCATGCAGCAAATGGCCTTGGTAATAAAAGCCCTAAAACCCAGCTTTACAGTCGCTGCTTCAATAGATGAAATAAGAATACAA
>PMDM01000346.1:540-5400 GCA_003155565.1 Methylococcaceae bacterium
TGAAACTTGTGCAACAACAGGTTGTCGATGCTTCGTTTTATGAATTTATCCAACAAACGTCATTCAAACTAACTATCATTAATGCAGAAGAATTCGTATCCTAGTTCAGTAAGAATACCGGCTAAAGGGCTAAGAAAGACCACTTTCGGCTTTTTTCGTAGGATTTTGTCGAAACTGTTCAGGAATTTTTACTACAGCGCACGGGAATCCATCGGTGAACACAAACGTGACATCGTGGTGTATCAGGTCGAACAGGCTTGCACCAGTCTTCAAGAAACCCGGAATGAATTTGAAGATGCGCTAAGAAAGTTCAGGTCGCTAGTCAACGTGAATGAATCGTCTTTAGATCAGAAGTACAACCTGCTCAACAGGCAATACCAATTTTGCCGCGCTAAATCAGATTCTGTGAGCGATAGGATACGGGCTATAGAAGAAGTCAGCCACGCCTTGTTTGTCGAATGGGAAAGTGAATTGAATGAATATTCTGACCGCAATCTCCGCAACAACAGCAAGCAGCAACTGAAGGCTGCAAAACAGAATTACACTCGGCTGATCAAGACCATGCGACTGGCTGAAACCCGAATTCAGCCAGTGTTGGCAGCTTTTAAAGACCAAGTATTGTATTTAAAACATAACCTTAACGCCCGTGCCATCTCCGCGTTACAGCACGAATTTATTGAGATAGGCATCGATATTTCCCAGTTAATCCATGCGATGGAACTGACTATTTTGGAAGCCAGCCAGTTCGTGTCCTTATTGTCAAACCAGAAAACCTTACTTCTCAGGCGCTCTCATATCGTATAGGATCGTGCTATTTTTCCTGGTTTCGTCCCGCTTTGTGCTGCCTGGGCGTTTTTCCTGGTCGCTCCTTTCCTTGTCAAATTGGGCAATCATTTCTCCCCAGCTATTATATTTCTCGTAACCTTTAAACCCGGTGGCCTTGCGTTGTTGATAAACTTCCTTTGCCATATCAATAATTTCCCAAGGATCTTTGCCGTCAACGGTATCAAGGAATTCATCGTCAGACTTTTTAGAATCACGTATCGTCCAGAACGAGACTTCAAACTCCACTTTGTTATCGGGAGGCAGTTTTTCTTTGATAATTTTGACGGAACGGTAAGCGGTTCTTGTCGTGTGTCCGTTAATCGTACCACCTTTGCCGCAGGCGGTTAGTGTTAAACATAAGATAATGATAAAAAGCAGGGGGGTTCGTTTCATAGTGTGGCCTCGTGTGATAGTTCCATCCATGATAGGGTAGTCATGGTTATTATTGCTGTTATTATATGGTGTCGTGTATCTTGTTCACCGTCCACATATTCGATATCAGGTGAAGTTTTAGGACGTGTAAGTTGATGCGGATTCCAGTAAAACGCAAACCGGCTAAACCAACTAAAATGTAAGTCAATTATAAACTTAAGCAAACGCATTATGCTGGAATTTATACAGTTACTAAAACAGCGTTACCAGTCAGTATTAAGCCAACAGCGCGATGAGTCAAATAATTCCATCTATCAACAACGCATTGATGATTTAATTTTGGCAGAAGCATTTCTTCGTAAAGGACAAATGCTCAATGCCACTCCAGCGCATCCCTTGCAGATAGCCGTGATAGGGCCAACCCAGGCCGGTAAAAGCTCGCTGGTTAATGCCTTGCTAAATAGCAGTTTAGCAAGCGTTAGTCCGTTAGCGGGTTATACCATGCACCCGCAAGGCTTTTGTGATGGCGTAACGCTCGCTGATTGTAGTGGTTTGCAATGGTATTTCGGGCGTTTTCAGCAGTTACTGCAAAGTCAACTAACCAAAGACCGGCATGACTGTTATTCCTTAACGGAAAACACAACCGATTCCTCCTTTTTACCTAAAGGGGTCCTTTGGGATACCCCTGATTTTGATTCCATAGATTCTGCGAATTACCGCGAAGGCGTTATCAGGACGGTAGCGTTGGCTGATTTGGTGATATTAGTCGTCAGCAAGGAGAAATATGCCGACCAATCCGTTTGGGACATCATGGCCGACATTGAAGTCTTGCGACAGCCGACCATCATCTGTTTGAACAAGCTGAGTGAAGGCTCTGAGACCTTATTAATCAATTCCTTAAAAGACAAATGGCAACAAGTCAGGAAGGACGGATTCCCTGAAGTTGTGCCACTGTATTACCAAAAACAGAGCGGGAAGCCGCAGTGGCCTGATAACCGACAACTGCAACGGTTAGCAGGGCAGGTTAACCGCAAAATCCAACCCCGGTTAGAGCAGGAACTGTTGCAAAAACACTGGCAAACTTGGCTTGAACCCGTACTTGCCGAGCACTCCTCGCTCAAAGACTGGCACGGCCTAGTCGATCAGGTGATTCAGCAAGGCCTGGACAGCTACCAGCGCGATTACCTCAATCACCCACACCATTACGAGACTTTTCAACATGCCTTGGCAGAACTACTGAATTTGCTGGAAATTCCTGGCTTAGCTGGTATTTTGGCAAATACCCGCCGTATGCTGACCTGGCCAATCCGAAAAATGATGAGCATCGGCAAAAAACGCTTACATATCGCAGACAGCAGCCAGGAAATCACCCTGCTCAATCAAATAGCCGAACACATACTGATCCAAATGGCGGATAAGCTGTTAAATCAGGCGGAACAAAATCGTCAAAGCCAATGGTGGAAAGAATTCAGCAGTTTGCTACGTACACAACGGGCTGATATTCTTCAGGATTTTAGTGCTGCCACGCAACGTTATCATCTCGCATTCCAGGAGGAAGTCGAGAATACGGCGAATCGCTTGTACCACAAATTACAAGAACAACCCGTTATCCTCAATAGCTTACGGGCGACCCGAGTCACTGCCGATGCCGCCGTCATCGCGTNNCACGATTTGATTATTGCCCCCGCCATGTTGACAGTCACCTCTTTATTAGCGGAAAGTGCAATGGGAAGTTACATGAGCCGTGTGGAAACAGAATTAAAACAACGCCAATTGGCGGCTGTCAAACAGGCGTTATTTACCGAAAGCATGAAGCTTAAGCTCCTGGAATTATCCGGTCAATTGTCCTCCGTCACTTACTTTAATATTTCTCCTGAGCAGCTACAGCAAGCGGAATCACAACTCATAGAAAAGCGCCATGGCTTACGATTACTCTGATCTAGTAGAAAAAACAAAGCGTTGGGCTGAACAAGCATTATCAGCCGGGTGGATAAACACTGAAACAGCGCAATCATTGTGTGATTTTGATGCCAGAACGCCGGAAGCCTTGTTCAATCATAACGGCTCAAGGCCGCTGATCGTCGCCTTTATGGGCGGCACGGGCGTGGGCAAAAGTTCTTTGTTGAACCGTTTGGCGGGAAAGGCGATTGCCAAAGCGGGCATAGAAAGGCCGACTTCACACGAAGTCACCTTATTCCATCATAAAGACATTACAATCAACAATTTGCCGGAAAAACTGCCCATCGAGAAGATACGGATTGCCCAGCACGATGACGAGACCAAAAAAAATATCGTCTGGATTGATATGCCCGATTTCGATAGTACCGAGCAAAGTAACAAAGCGCTGGTGTTCGAGTGGTTGCCGCATATTGATGTGTTGATTTACGTCGTCAGTCCCGAACGCTATCGCGATGAAAAAGCCTGGCGCTTGCTGTTGTCCGAAGGCAACCGTCACGCTTGGTTGTTTGTGCTTAACCAATGGGACAGGGGGCAACAAGCACAATATGAAGATTTCAAGCAGCAACTGGGTAAAGCGGGTTTTGTTGAACCTATCATTTTCAAGACTGTTTGCGGCGACAGTGCTTACCCTGATGAATTCGCCGCCTTGCAATCGACTATTTTATCTTTATCAAACAAGCATGTGGTCGCGGAACTGGAGCAAAGAGGTACGCAAATCCGCAAAGATGAGTTAGGGCGAAAGCTCCAGAACAGCCTACAAATGCTCGGATCACATCCTGCATTTAAAAAGGCAGCGAATCTTTGGGAAAACCAGTGGCAAACAACCTCAAGCCAGTTACATCAAGGCTTTGTCTGGCCTATCCAGAAACTCGCCGCTTACTATGCCGACCATGCTGCGGATTTAATCGGAAATCCTGCGAACAGCACTAGCCAATCCGACCCGTCGGCGAATGCCTTATGGGACGACTGGGCGCAAGCGCGGTTTGGCGACGCGCTGGATGAGTTTGTCGTCAAAGTCGATGAACTGGGTTTGCCCGTTGCGCCACTTAAAAATCAATTGGCTATATTACGTTCAAAAGCGCCCAAGATCATTCAAGCGCAAAGCGAATTGCACGTAAGGCAGGCGTTAGCCCATCCCGGCAACGTGCTGCACCGGGCTTTCTTAAAGTTTGTCCGGTTTTGCGAAATTGTCCTGCCCTTANNACACACGATCACTATCTCGGCGTAGATTTCGCAGTGCATAGCAGCTTGTTAATCTTCATAAGCTGGTTAATCCCTTGGTTTATCCTGAAAAAACTCAAGCCGTCGCTGGAAAAAAGCGCGTTACGGGGGCTAAATAAAGGGCTGGACAACGCCATTAGCATGATAGATGGTGAAGTGTTGGGCATTATAGAAACCGTCACCGAACAACATACTGCACAGCTTAGGCAGATTACCGAGATAACCGAGCAATGCAGTGCAGGTGAGGGCTACAAGCCGGATAAAATCAGCAACGACAATCCACTGACACGGATGTTGATTAATTAAAATTTAGGCGAAAGGCACAAGGTGTGGTTTCTGCTGTTTTGTACCTTTAGCCTTGCGCCCCTTGAACCTTGTATCTAGCAACTGCGGTGATAAGGTACAAAATAATTTGAATTAACATAGTATTGTCTAGTCGAACCAATTAGAATACCAATCAAGGGGGCGACATGGCTTCGACGT
>PMDM01000053.1 GCA_003155565.1 Methylococcaceae bacterium
CAAGATTGCTACCCAAGCCGACATAAGCAATAACCGGGGGAATTTCTGAGTATTTCATAGTTAATCCAATAGGTACAAGACTCAAAGCGAAAAGCAAAAAAAGATCACATTCGACTTACAGCCTAAACCTCTTTCCCTGTACCACTATCTTTAACATTTCCACGAGGATTTCTTCTTCGAACTGATTTACCACCTTGTGCTTTGCGCGGCGGTTGAGTCATTTTTCTTTGTTCGTTTTCATTGGCCTCCTGATATTTACCCCACCACTTCGCCAACTCAGGATCAGCTCCACCGGTCACTGCACGCAACAACAGGAAATCATAACCTGCTCTAAAACGAGGATGGGTAATCAACCGGCTGGGTTTAGAACCCATGCGTGCAATAAATTTGGGCTGCAAACTCCAGACTTCGCGCATTGCCGTCGTTATATGCCGGGGCATTGCCGTTACCCTTATCTGCCTTGAAATCGCTTCATTGGCGGCATCCTGATATGCCATGTATTCGTCCCCACCCTGCTTAAGCAGTTCCTTGGCAAGCATTTGTACTGGCTCCCACATAAAGGCCGCTAATAAAAAGTACGCCGTCACGGTTTTGCCTTCGGCAATTCTATTATCTGAATTTTGCAATGCCTTGATTAAAAATAGCTTTGGAAATCCTTCTTCCTCAAACGTGAGACTTTTTTCTGTGGCTGGAAACAACACTTGAAATAATCCATACTGCCTTAGCATTTCAAATGTTTGCAGCGCATTACCTGCTAAAAATAACTTTAAAACCTCATCATACAGCCGTGCTGAGGGGATGCTTTCAAGTAACGCCGCTGTAGTGTGAATCGCTTTTTTACAGTCGGGATGCAGATTAAAGCCTAGTTTGGCGGCAAAACGCACGGCCCTTAGCATTCGCACCGGGTCTTCCCTGAAGCGTGTTTCAGGATCGCCGATAAGCCGTAACGTGCCTGCTTTGTGATCTTCCATGCCGCCGACATAATCGGCGACAGAATAATCCTTAATGTTGTAATAAAGCGCGTTGACAGTAAAATCCCTGCGCCAAACGTCTTCCTCGATCGTGCCGTACACATTATCCCTAAGCAAACGCCCTTCCTTGTTGAGAACTTGTTTGTCGTTTTGCTCCGCGCCTTCGCCACGAAAAGTTGCAACTTCTATTACTTCCCTACCAAAATGCACATGGGCAAGTCGAAATCTTCGGCCTATTAAACGGCAATTTCGGAAGATTTTTCTTATTTCTTCAGGATCGGCATTGGTTACCACATCAAAATCTTTCGGCTCTCGCCCGAGCAGCAAATCGCGTACGCAACCACCAACTAGATAAGCATCAAATCCTTCTTTTTTCAGGCGGTACAAGACTTTCAAAGCATTGTCACTGATTTGAGTGCGCGAAATACTATGCTCAGACCGCTGGTACAACCTGACTTTTGCTGCCGAGGGCTCACCTTTGGCCTTATTAGAACCAATAATTTTTTTAAAGAAGTTTAAAATGACCTTTTGTCCCTGGTATTGTTTTTATTATGGATAATCATATCATTTTGATAGCTCTAGACCCAATCAACTGATAGTTTTCTTTTACATAAATCTTTTGAATATAGTAAAATCATGGCGCTGATTCTAACAAACATTTGGCTGTTTGTTTATGAACATAAAGATAGAACAGCCTTTTATCCACACTGAACCCAATGCCGACATGAATAACTGGATTGTAATCTGCAAAAAAATTCTCAACGCCCTGGTTGACCAACCTTTCTTAGCTAGCTTGTTTGTGGCTGATGTTTCTATTCTTCTGCTACATAAACCGCCGTTCTTTTTTTCCCTGATAATGCTGGGTGGGTTGATGGCGATGTGTATGTATTTCGGTCAGAAACTGGCATTGTTTAAACTGTAAGTTTGCGAACCGACTCAGAGACAACACCGTCAGCTTTCATGCCTGATGACTAAACCGGGTCTTTTACGTCATTTGGCAGTCATTATTTACGATTTTTTGCTCTTAGTCGCCTTATTATTTTTGGCAACCGCACTTCTGCTACCTTTTAATGGCGGCAAGGCATTTAGCCACCAACAGGTCTTTTATTTCCTTTATTTATTAGCCGTCAGCTTCTTTTTTTATGGCTGGTTTTGGACGCACGGCGGCCAAACATTGGGCTTAAGGGCTTGGAAAATAAAGGTATTAAATGATAAGTATGAATTGGTAAACTGGCGACAAGCCTGCATCCGATTCACAGTTTCCCTATTCTCTTGGGGGCTTTTAGGTTTAGGTTTTTTGTGGATACTGGTCGATAAAAATCAACGTAGTTGGCACGACATTGCCTCCAAAACTGGGCTTTTTCTCGAATCAACAGACAAATAACCGCCTTGTTACGGCCTTATCTAAGCACTTGCATCTATCAGGCGTATGCGTTTCCATTAGCCAATTTCCAACGACTTGCCCGATACTTTCTTACTGTTATCCTTATGTGAGCCATTACCGATAACTCATACAAGCCCGTACATTATCGGTTTTGAAGTGCTAACCTCTTTATTATTTGGCGTTTAATTATGAATAACCCTCTATTAGCTAACACCTTACTACCCTTGTTTTCCCAAATAAAGCCTGAACATATTGAACCTGCCATAGATCAACTTTTGGCTAATGCCCGTGCAACGGTTGAAAAACAGCTACACGCTACAAAAAACTATACCTGGGAAAATCTCATTGAACCGTTAGAAAATGCGGACGATAAATTGGGTAAAGCTTGGTCGCCTGTTAGCCATTTAAACTCGGTTGTAAACAACGATGCACTACGGGATGCTTACAATGCTTGTTTGCCCAAACTGAGTGCCTATTCGACGGAAATGGGGCAAAATGAAGCCCTATTCAACGCTTACCGCTT
>PMDM01000364.1 GCA_003155565.1 Methylococcaceae bacterium
AAGCTTTCGCAAAAATAGCGACTCTCTTAATTTCTTTAAGGAATCTCTGAATAAGTCCTTCGACGACCAACGGAAGTGCCTGTGGTGCAGGCTTCCTTCGACAAGCTCAGGACGAACGGCAATGGGTTGATTCCGTTCGTGGTGAGCCCTTCGATAAACTCAGGAGAGCCCTGTCGAACCATGAACGGAATCAACTTGTTCAGAGTTTCCTTAAGAAAACTGATAACATCCTCCGCCATGAAGAAAAGTGATTTTACCTATCAACTGCCCGAAGAGTTAATTGCCCAAAAGCCCTTGCCGGAGCGCCATGATAGCCGGCTGTTATGCTTGAATAAACACACTGGGCAGATTACCGATAGGCAATTCACCGATTTTATTGATTTAATAGACGAACGCGACCTGCTGGTTTTTAACGATACCAAGGTAATTCCTGCCCGCTTATTCGGCACTAAGACAACAGGCGGTAAAGTTGAAATCCTCATTGAACGAGTGCTTGATGATCATCACGCTATTGCCCATGTTAGGGCCAGTAAATCGCCAAAGGAAGGTGCTTTAATAAAGCTGGATAACGGTTATCACTGTGAAGTACAGGTCAGGACAGACGATTTATTCCGGCTTGAGTTCAAGAGTGATAAGCCTTTGCTGGAGATTTTAGAAAAGATTGGGCACATCCCCTTACCGCCTTATATTACCCGTGCAGATGATAAATCCGATGTAAGCCGCTATCAAAGCGTTTTTGCCAAACACGCTGGCGCGGTAGCCGCACCGACAGCTAGTTTACATTTTGATTTGGCGATGATGGAAAAAATCAAAGGGAAAGGTGTAGAAACCGCATTTGTGACCTTACATGTCGGCAGTGGCACATTTCAACCCGTCAGGGTAGAAGACTTATCCCAGCACATCATGCACAAAGAATACTCTACCGTGTCGCTAGAAGCCGTTGAGGCGGTACGTCAGGCCAGAGCTAGAGGTGGGCGGGTTATCGCTATAGGCACCACGGCGGTCAGGGCATTGGAGTCAGCATCCCAAACAGGGCAACTTAAACCCGGCTTTGGCGACACCGATTTGTTTATCATCCCAGGTTATCAATTCAAGTCAGTTGATGCCATGCTGACCAATTTCCATCTGCCGGAATCTACCTTATTAATGTTGGTTGCCGCCTTTGCGGGTTATCAGCCTGTCATGGATGCCTATCAGCATGCCATTAACCAGTCTTACCGCTTCTTCAGCTATGGTGATGCGATGTTTTTGAGTGCTTGATTCTAAAATAAAAGCGTTAATTGCTGGACTAAGCAATTAGCTCTTTTCCCGAGGTTCGAAATGCCCAGGCCGAACGATTTCAAACATAACAACGAATTAATACTAAATACGCGTTAATCGTACATGTCTTGACCATCGTATTTGTCTGGATACTCCTTCGATATTTTCAACAACACGTAAACAGCGCCAGCGCCACCTTGTCTCGGTGATGCTGAACAGAAGGCTTGCACGTCTTTGTGTTGCCTGAGCCATCGGTTAATGTGGTTTTTCAGAACCGGATGGTTTTCGGATGAGCGGTAGCCTTTGCCGTGGATGATATGAACACAGCGATAACTGTACTCTGTGCTAACATGCAAGAACTTCAGCAACTGATGTTTTGCTGCTTCGCTGTTGAGTCCGTGTAAATCCATTTCTGCCTGCACTCCAAAAAAGCCCTTACGTAATTTTGCGAGAACGCTGTTTTGTATACCCGGTGCAGCATAACTAAGGGTTTCTTCATGGCTAACGTTGTCAGTGTCCGGCGTAATGCCGGTTTGCCAATCTTCATTTAGATCATGAGGTTGTAGTTTTGGGTAAGGCTTAGTATTGGCAGGCCTTAACTGAACTTTATCGGTTTTTACAGCGCGTACGTTTCCTACTGACTCGCGGAACAAGTCACTGTCATTTGGGTTAATGATTTTTTTTGTCACGAAAGCTGGTTTTGTTGTGCAAAATTGATACTATTGTTTGATTTTATAGCGTAATCCGCAACTAGGCGATGATTAATGTACATTTTGTTAAGTAATGATGATGGCTACTTGGCTGAAGGGCTATCTGCATTAGCAAATGCATTAGGCCAGTATGCTGACATATCGGTGGTTGCCCCCGATAAAAACCGCAGTGCGGCAAGCAATTCGCTGACTTTGGAAATGCCGCTTCGGGCTTCTGTGGGGGAGAATGGCTTTATCAAGGTCGATGGTACGCCGACGGATTGTGTACATCTGGCGATCACAGGATTGTTGGAGAAAGAACCCGACATGGTGTTTGCTGGCATCAATCATGGCGGTAATCTAGGTGATGACGTGCTGTATTCCGGCACTGTGGCTGCCGCGACGGAAGGGCGGTTTTTAGGCTTGCCTGCGGTTGCCATTTCTTTGGCAGGCGGCAGTGAACAGGTGACGCACTTTGAGACCGCCGCGCATGTCGCGGTCACCTTATTAAAGCAACTTATCGACAAACCTTTGCCGCAGGATACCATCCTTAACGTCAATGTGCCGGATATTGCTATCAAAGACTTGAAAGGCTACCAAGCCACGCGACTTGGGCAACGTCATAAATCGGAACCTGTCATTACGGGCAAAGACCCACGCGGACGGCTATTGTATTGGGTAGGGCCGCCGGGCGCGGAGCAGGATGCGGGGCCAGGAACGGATTTTTATGCGATTAGCGCAGGTTATGTTTCCGTAACTCCGCTACAATTGGACTTGACGTGGTACGAGCGTATCAATGAAATAAAAACATGGTTGCCCAAAGAGATGAATCTATGAACCCAAGCCTGCAAGGGATAGGCATGACCTCGCAGCGAACCCGCGACCGCATGGTCAACCGTTTGATCGAACAAGGCATACGCAGCAACAAAGTATTGGATGTCATGCGGAATACACCTCGGCACATCTTTGTGGACGAAGCCCTGGCGAGTAGGGCTTATGAAGACAACCCCTTGCCTATCGGTCACAACCAAACCATTTCCCAGCCTTATATAGTTGCCCGGATGACCGAGCTTTTGTTGAAGGGTGGACATTTATCGAAGGTGCTTGAAATAGGCACGGGCTGTGGTTATCAAACTGCCATACTCGCGCAATTAGTGGATCATGTGTATTCGGTCGAACGCATCCTTCCTTTGCAGAAAAAAGCCAAAAATCATCTATGGGAATTAAAAATCAAAAATGTCAGCTATATCCATAGCGATGGCGGTTGGGGCTGGCCTGAATATGCACCGTTTGATGGTATTTTAGTAAGTGCTGCACCGCCAGAAATCCCCGAGACGTTGCTGCAACAAATGGCGATGGGTGGTGTGATGGTAATACCTACCGGCGAAAGCGGCAGGCAAGCGTTACAGCGGGTGATACGTTCGGAAAAAGGGTATGAGGCCGAAGAATTGGATGCGGTGAGTTTTGTGCCTTTTTTGTCGGGACGGGAGTAAAGCGGTGATTGTCGCAATAAATCGAATTTACTATTAATGGCTGGGAGAAAGTTGATTTCGCTCATGGTTCGACAAGCTCAGGACGAACGAAATCCACGGGCTGCCGTTCGTCCTGAGCCTGTCGAAGGATTTTACAAGAGATTCCTTAATGGCTGTAAGCCAACTCAAAAATAATCAATTCTGCAGTTTCCGTACCGACATTTTCCACCGCCATTAATTTCCCAGATTCCCAAAAAACTTCGCCGACAGAGTAGGTATTAACTTTGCCGTCCTCAGTCACTTTCAGTTTGCCTTTGACCACATAACGCGGGCCAGGCCCATCATGCGTGTGCCAGGGCGTTTTGAAAGCGGGAGGGAAAGTGACCCGTATCACTTTCGCATTGACGCTTTTGCTGGGAAGTTCGACTGGGTTTTCCATAAGCGTAGTCCTGATTAATCCTGGTTTAGAATTATCTGCGGAAACTGTTTCCACCACAAAAAACAATGGCAATAACAGCGCGACGGCGATAAAAAACCGGGCGGAGCTTCTCATCAATTTATCCAAAAGACAGCCTTTTGGATCAGGATTTTGTTGATTCATCGTGATTTACTCCTGTGTGAATACCAAAGTACGTTACTTAGGGAAACTCCGCACAGTCCTTCGATAAGCTCAGGACGAACGGTATTGGGTTGATTCCGTTCGTGGTGAGCCTGCACCACAGGCACTTCCTTTGGTCGTCGAACCATGAATGGAATCATAAGTTCAGAGATTCCTCAAATTGCCTTCTTGATACGTTCCAACGCATTTTTCAGGTTTTCCATGCTGGTCGCTATCGAAATTCGGATATGTCCTGGACTACCAAAAGCCGAACCCGGCACCAACGCAACACCCGCTTTTTCAATCAAATATTCAGAAAATTCTAGATCGTCGGCTATGCCATCCAGCCGTCCAATCAGCTTTTGGACATTGGGGAACACATAAAAAGTTCCATCGGTTGCTATGCAGTCTATGCCGTCAATTTTATTAAGCTCTGAAACAACATAATCATGGCGTTGTTTAAATTCAGTACACATCCGGTCAATAAAGCCCTGATCGCCGGTTAAAGCGGCTTCGGCAGCCACTTGCGAGATAGAGGTCGGATTGGAAGTGCTTTGGGATTGGATGGTGCACATCGCTTCAATCAGATCCGCAGGCCCTCCGGCATAACCAATCCGCCAACCGGTCATCGAGTATGCTTTCGACACGCCGTTCATCACCACGGTACGGTCATAAAGCTCAGGGTGTGCATTCAGGATATTAACAAAAGTACCTTGCTTCCACAGGATGTGTTCATACATATCATCCGTGGCAATGATGATGTTGGGGAAATCTTTGAGGACATCGCCTAACGCTTTCAGTTCATCCAAGGAATACGCAATACCGGACGGGTTGGATGGGCTGTTGATAAAAATCAGGCGCGTTTTGTCGGTAATCGCCTTACGTAGCTGTTCCGGCGTGATCTTAAAGCGTTGTTCTTGCGTGGTTTCAATAATGACGGGAATGCCATCCGCCAGTAACACCATATCGGGATAAGAAACCCAGTAAGGCGCGGGAATAATGACTTCATCCCCGGAATTAATCAGTGCTTGCGTCAAATTATAAGAGCTTTGTTTACCGCCGCAGGACACCAGGATTTGCTTGGGTGTGTAATCCAGCCCGTTGTCGTTCTTGAACTTGGCGATGATCGCTTTTTTCAATCCGGGTGTGCCATCGACTGCCGTATATTTGGTAAAGCCGTTATCTAATGCCTTAACGGCGGCGGCTTTGATGTGGTCGGGTGTATCGAAATCGGGTTCGCCCGCGCCCAGACCGATAATATCTTTACCTGCCGCACGCATTGCCGCAGCCCTGGCGGTAATCGCCAAAGTAGGTGAGGGTTTAACTGCTTTGACTCTGTTTGAAAGTGTGATGCTCATGTTCTGCCGTGATAATGCTGTGTTCGAATGGGTTGCAATTATAACCCAGCTAAAGTTGATTGATAAAAAATGTCCAGAATATGTAATAGTCAAAAAGGGAAGTTCGTAGAGACGCAAGATTTTGCGTCTCTACATTTATAATTATGCCAGCAAATTTACGAGTATGCGTTCATAGATAGAAGACAGCACTTCAAGATCGTTCACGTCGATATGTTCGTTGATTTTATGGATGCTTTCATTCAGCGGACCCAACTCGATGACTTGTGCGCCAGTGGGGGCGATAAAGCGACCATCAGATGTACCGCCGCCCGTGTCGTCTTTGGTTTCATAACCGGTCACTGTCTTGATGGCAGCATGGGTGGCATCAATCAGTTCGCCACGTTCAGTCAGGAAGGGATTGCCGGACAAACGCCACTGCACATCATAGTTGAAGCCGTATTTATCAAGGATGGCGTGAGTGCGTTGCTTGATGATCTGTTCGTCTAATTCCGTAGAAAAGCGCAGGTTAAACTGCACTTCCATGTTGCCGGGGATGATGTTTTCCGCGCCAGTCCCGGCATGGATGTTGGAAACCTGCAAACTGGTAGCAGGAAAAAACTGATTGCCATGATCCCAAACTTCTTCAGTTAATGCCTTTAAAGCAGGTGCAAAGGAGTGAATCGGATTATCAGCCAGTTCTGGGTAAGCAACATGCCCCTGGATGCCATGCACCGTCAGTTTGGCGCATAAAGAACCGCGCCGTCCTACACGAATCACATCACCGATTTTTTTGTCACTGGATGGTTCGCCCACTAAACACCAATCTATTTTTTCGTGTCGTGCCTCTAAGACTTCGACAACTTTAACCACGCCATTTGTGGCAATCCCTTCTTCATCGCTGGTCATCATCACGGCAATAGAACCTTGATGATTGGGGTGATTGGTAACAAAGCGTTCAACGGCGGTAATAAATGCGGCAATGCCACCTTTCATATCGGCAGCACCGCGGCCATACAGTTTGCCGTCGCGCAGGATCGGTTCAAATGGCGGCGACAGCCAAGTATCTAAAGGGCCAGTGGGGACGACATCGGTATGTCCCAAGAAGACGAACAAGGGTTTTGATGTTCCTTTACGTAGCCAAAGGTTTTGCGTATCGGCAAAGTCTAAGCGTTCTTCATTGAAACCTAATGACCTAAGTCGATCAGCCAGCACATCCTGACAACCTTCATCCTTGGGTGTGACGGAAGGTCGGCGAACAAGGTCTTTAAGGAGTTCCAGGGTGTTGCTCATGGTATGGTATTAGCTTGGTTTGATAGGAGATACTGAAAAAAATAGCGTTCATTAATAGTTCGACCGTTCGACCAGCTCACGGCTCACCACCAACGGAATCAATACGTTACCGTTCATTCTGAGTTTGTCGAAGGATTAAATTAGCACTTTCGTAGATGTCTGGTTTAAAACCGATCAAAAGCTCGCTGCCGGTATCTAAAATCGGGCGTTTAATCAGAGTAGGAATTTCCAACATAAGTTGCAAAGCTTTGGCTTCCGTAAGGCCGTCCTGTTGTTCGGCAGTCAGTTGTCGCCAACTGGTGCTGCTGCGGTTAAGCATTGCGTTCCAGCCCAGGTTAGCAGCAAAATGCTGAAGCTGTTCCGGGGTTAGTCCATCGACACGATAGTCGTGGAACTGATAAGCGATACCGTTGCTATCCAGCCACACACGCGCTTTTTTAACGGTATCGCAGTTTTTTATGCCATAAAGCACAACCATCGTTACAACTGGCTGTTCAACAATTCGTCAATGTCAGGCAATTCTTTGTCTGCCTTACAACGGATTTTATAAATATCGACGAATTCCATAAAGGCTTGTTGCAGGTCTTCGAGAATTTCTTCTTCATTTTCCCGCTCATCTTCGGGAACATCATCAGACTCCAAATACCCTTGTTGCAGGGCGATTTCACTGTTAATGGCGAGGATCGCGTAGATAATGGCATTGTTAGTTAGGTTTTGGCTCATTTGCTGGCACTCTATGGTTAAGTTAACTCTCTAATCTCGCAACAATTCATTAATCCCTGTTTTGCTGCGCGTCCGTTCATCGACTTGCTTGATAATCACTGCACAATACAGGCTGTATTTGCCATCTGAAGAGGGCAGGTTGCCGGAGACGACCACCGAACCTGTCGGAATACGCCCATAGCTGATTTCACCCGTCATGCGATTGAAGATTTTGGTGCTTTGTCCAATATAAACACCCATAGAAATTACGCAACCGTCTTCGACGATTACGCCTTCAACGATTTCTGAACGCGCGCCGATAAAGCAATTGTCCCCGATAATCGTTGGGCCTGCTTGTAAAGGTTCCAATACGCCGCCGATACCGACACCGCCGGAAAGATGCACGTTTATACCAATTTGTGCGCAAGAACCGACCGTCACCCAAGTGTCAACCATCGTGCCGCTATCTACATAAGCCCCTAT
>PMDM01000079.1 GCA_003155565.1 Methylococcaceae bacterium
ATGACTCGACGCGATGTCGGAAGGCGTTGAGTTTCACCAATACGGTGTCCGGCAGCAGCCGTTGCATGATCTCAAGGCCTGCAAAACTCATTTGTTTGCTTGCCATAGAACGCTCCCCGGTTGCAGCAATCGCCTGGGTTGTTTTAACCTATTGGTTTAATGGATATTATACAAGAAACGGCCAGATTTCACATGCGGATTAGGCAATTTATGGCGTGCTTTGGAGGCTGAAGTGGTTTAGGTTGTGCAGAGGTCTTTATAGTTTTACCAATCCCAAAAAGTTGTTATATGAATCCCCTCATCCTGACCTTCTCCCTCTGGAGAAGGGGCGTAACAAGAGAACTTATTGGGAATGGTATAAACCTCATCTCTGAGCGCAAGCGCCGTTCGCCTATCCGTAACTCAACATTTTATTTGCGTAATTTATCGCCGAAGCCAGGGCGCAGGGCTGAGTTAGAGATTCGGATTAGTTATTGACACCTTATTTGCGTATGATCTTACGAGACAAACCATTGGAAATATATACATGAACTCTTATCTACCCAACCCTCTCGATACATCGTTTGTGATCCTCAGTCCAGAAATTGAGAAATTAACCGAACTGCTTGCCGAAAACGCCCACGAAAATTGGTCTCGTCAGCGCCTAGCTGACGGCTGGTGCTACGGTTCAGTCCGTGATGACATTAACAAACACCACCCTTGCCTAATTCCCTACGATGATTTACCAGAAGCGGAAAAAATGTATGATCGGCAAACAGCCATGGAAACTTTGAAGGCTATCATGGCACTAGGATATAAAATCGAGAAAACAGGGCAATAATCTACTCATTTGTGAATGATCGCTGACAGTCCCGTCTAGGGCTGCTAAGGTATCAATTCCACTTTATCCCGTAGTGACGAGTATAAAATCAGCGTTTCTCAAAAGTCTTGTCACCTAATGCCTTTAATGCCGAATGTGCAAGCTCATCCCATTTATCACTTTTCCAATACCTGATATAGCGCCCAAATTGGCGTCGAGTCGAAAAAATTGCAAACGCATCTGAACCCAATAACTTACACAACTCTTTGCAATGCCGTGTAATCTCCACTTCTGCTTGTTTTTTCTTGTAATTTATCCCTCCATAAACCACGCCAAGCAGTGCAAGTTCAGCCAAGGTCCCTATTGCCCATGCCTGATCCACGCCAACAGATTTACGTAACTTCCATTCAGCTATTTGTCGAGCGGCGATCCACCACTCCGAATAATCCTTTGCCAAAGCTTTAACGTCTTCTTCCTTTTCAGCTAAAATCGGTGTAGCTAGAATTGATAGAAACTGGGTAATCGCCCAGTCATTGAAAGGTTCAACTTCCAGTGCTTCACGATAAAATTCGCGGGAAGATTGGTATGCTTTTTTGCCTTCGGTTTTCCACTTCACATTTTTATCTGGATCAATGGATTGACTTTCCGCAAGCAGGTAATAGGCAATCCCAATACGTTTTTCGCTTGCTGCACTCATGCCGAGGCGCTCGGCTTTTATATTAAGGGCCCCATTTGCTTCTGGTTCTTCACGCCACGCCTTAAGGTCAACACGTATCGATTTACACAGATCCTCGATTTCTTTGCCACAATCTTCAGGAATAGAAGCGCTTTTTTCGATGTCATCGTCATCGGCACCAACGAGTTCGTCGATCCGCTTGAACTTAATCTCAAGTTTTGCCCTTATCTGCTTATCGCGGAACGCTCCGACTTGTTGCTCAAAATCTTCAGGAACTGTGGTGTAGGCAACAATACTCGCCCAGTCGTGGGTGCCGGATGAGTCGGTACGTAAACGTTGACGTAATTCATAGAGTACCCGACGCGGATCGATGCCGTTCAATACGCAGCTATAAAGCACTTCAGCAGCAATAGATGAAGCCCGCATCCATAATGGGAACTGCGATGCAATGACCCAGGGAATGCCTGCGCCATGCAGTTCATGAGCAATGCTGCCGCCAGGTGTCAGCACCGATTCAATATTACCGGAATCACAAGTGGCTAAGGTAACCAACGTAGGGCAAAACCTCATATTCCCGGCAGCGTCTCGCGCAGTAAGCGCAATAGCTAGTCGTTCGCCATCGGCGATGTCTTTGCTCTGATCTAATTCATTACATAAGGCTACGCCATAGTGTTTTTCTCCAGAATCTTCCAGAGGCGCACCGTGCGCCAATATATGAACGTGGGTATATTCAGTCGTGGCACATGCCTCACGAATTTGTTTTAGGTTGGCATTAGGCAGGATTGTCAGTATTTTTTTTACATCATCTACGCGTTCTTTGCTTTCCCCTTGATTTCTTATTTTTACCCAAGGCTCAATTGCCGAACGCAGTGCCTGTAAATGCGCTTGGGCGGGAACAACAAGACCATCCGGCTCCGCAAAGGCAAACAGGATACGTGGCGGACGATTCCAATTGATCGGTAATGGATGGCCTCGGCGAATTTCCCGTGTAATCGTTATTGGAGTACGCGTTTGCAAAAACAACGGCGATCCGGCACACGGAAAACCGTCTGTGCCAATCGCAAATTCAAAGGGAATCAACCCTAATTCGAAGGCAGACAAAGAAAGTGTCAAATGCACCAATTTGCTGGCTTGGGTAGCTTCGCCTAATTCGGAGAGCAACGCTGGCACCTGTCCAAGTACCCGTCCAATAGCTTCGCCTATATCACGTACTTCTGCTTGACGTTGCTCATCTTTAGCGGGATCTTTGTTGGATTCGTACCGCAGCCTTCGTAATCGCATCAGTAGTTGTCGGTGTTCAAACGGCATCTGTACAGTTACCGGGCCATCCTCGCCACATAGGGCGATATAAGGCGTTAACGGAGACAACAACTGATTATGCGCTGGCCCTGGCCTAAGCAATTCTAACTTTACTTTACGGATTTTATTGTTTGGAGTGTTCATCAGAGCCTCTCTACCTTGCGTTGAGTTTCAGGCTCACCGGAGCCGTCGCCGGCAATGTGATTCAAGCAACCGATAACCTTACCCTTTTCCTCTTTTATCAACACAGCGCTGGTTCGATCCAAGACAAACGGCTTGCCGCCGAATTTCGCGTTATCGATAGCTTCCATCCGACCATTAATCAGCACATTGTAAACTTCCTTGAAGGAAGCGGTATCCTTCAGCATATCGTTGGTAAACTGCAATAAACGGATCCAGGTGCCGCAGTTAAAATAGTAGCGCCCTCCGCCCATGTCGATCGCACGTTCGAGATGGGTGTGGCCGGTTATTACAAAGTCAATGGCAGGCCCCACGGCAGCCGTCACTTGTTTATAAGTATCGTCCTGATCGGACATGTCGAAAGTTTTGTCTTTTTCCAGCCAGTCCTTAAGCGCACGCCGGAGTGCTTCGTCTTTGTCTACACCAGTAATCCAGTCCCAAATTAACTGGGGGGTTCCTAATGTGCCGTCCGCAGGTGTCGCAAACCTATCTGGGCGGTTAAAGTTTTTTTCCGCAGCCAGCAGCATATCGTCAGCGTTGCTTTGGCTAGCCGATCCTGCGTTCGATAACCCGGCTTTAAGGTTTGGCCCCAGTAATTGATCGACCGTGAGGGCCGTGGGGACATTCTGTTCCGGCGGCTGAAAACCATCTGCAGACAAGCGTTGATCGACTTGTTTCTGGCCTTGTAACTTTTCACCGACAATAGAAAACAGTTTGGTAATCTTGCTCGTTTGCGACGGATCCAGCACCAGCAAAGTACCGACAGCAGCGGAAGTTTCAGGTTTCAACAGATCGATCCACCTATATTTATCCTTAACTTCGTTCATCACTTCCTTAACCATGCGGGTTCCGGCATTCGGATACCATTCGCTAGGATCGAGCGAACGTCCAGCATTCAAGCGCCGCCCAACTTTGGCAAGGTCTTCGTAACGGTTGTAATTCCAGGCATCCACTTCGTTACCGTGCGTACAATAAATGCGTGCATTGCCCACAGTGCAAGTATAGCCCGCGCCGGTTGTGGAGAATTCGATCCGCGCCCGTGCTTTCAGGTCGTTCCCTACAAGATAGGAGATAATCAAACGCTGTACGGTAGGAAACGACACTTCGATATCGTGATTGCCAATAACAATGACTAAGGAACGCCCCTCTAACTTAACGAAAGCCGCCAAAGCTTGCCAAACAGGGGAGAATGACGGATCTTCCATAATACGTTTAACAGTGGCGATAGCCTCATCAACAGCAACATAGCCGTGTATGTCTTCGGCCAGCGTGTCGATGACATCGCCATTTAACACCAGCGCCACGTTGCCGCCCGGTCGCTGTTTGCCTACCCAGCCGATGAAATTGGCAAGACGCTTGGTTTCGCGCAAAATCTGAAAACCGGGCTTGCCGCCCATGTGTATGTCCGAGATTACATGGACTTCGTCGTAATTAGGAAAATCGCTCATAACTTTACCTCATTGGATTAAGACGGTCACAATCTCGCTTGATTGTAGCTGAATTTGGGTTAATTAGCCGCATGCAATGGAAGTAGTTTGGATGTGGTGGATTTATTAGTGCCACTCAACCGCTCATCTGCAACTTCTAGCAACGTATCGATTGCTTCTGCATCCCACTTGCCAACTTTTAGGATGGAAATAATGCCTGTTCCTTGAGCATTGGGTGAAGCGCTATTTGTCTGTTGCCAACGTGCGGTCAGGGTTTGCGATAATAAGCCGGTATCGGTTTTATCATCCACTAGCAAAACCATCCGATCAAAAGGCACGTAGTCAACCAAGGCTTGAAGCTCAAATAAACAACCCTGGTTATTGACGGAAAAACCACGTAAATCCATGGTGACTAAATCGCTACCTATCATAAGCTGCTGCACAACCGGTCGCCAGGCATCATTGCCACAGAAAACCTCGTTCACCCGGTAACGTCCATCAGGATCGGAGGCGTAATCCATATTAGCTAGCCGCTGACCGATGTCGCTGGGTTCAATAATAAACTGATTACGTAAATTACCAGTAATAAAGCTCATAAAATCGCCCGGATCGGCAGTAGAAGATGCCAAGTCGGGTGCAGCGATTAGCTGGATAGGGCCGACGTACCGCCAATGCGCTTCGAGTAGTTTAAATAGGTGTTCGCTTCTACGCTTAAAACCGAATACGCGCAGCAGCAACAACCGTGCAGGCGCTGTTCGCAAGGCATCTTGAGCCAGAGACCGCAAGCCCAAGTAGGTGACAATTTTATAAATCGCGAATGCCGCCAAGACTAGCCAGTAACCTTGGCCTTCCTCATTTGAGAGACTAATACATAAATTACCCGTCTCAAAAAGCCAAATGGAGTCAATGATTAAGGTCAACTCGCTATAACGCTTTTGCTTGTAGCTCTGGCAGAGACCACGAACCAGCCACACCCCGATGGGAAAAATCAGTAAAGCACCTAAAATTTGTAGCCACCAAAACAAATTGTCACTTAAAGAAATTCCTGTTGTGTGTTCCAGCCAATAAGAGAGGTCGAAGAATGCTTTCATTCCGCCAGGGCTGCTACCTATGAACAACATTAATGTTGACCCGGTAATAAGCGCCATCATTAACACTAGCAACACCGGCCCCACTGCCCGAATGTGGCGATTCAAGAACAGCAATAAAAACAAGCTGGGAAACACTGCTAATATCCATGCAATTAGTGGCTGATAAAACGCCGAAACCATAATCCCCCATACCTTTAACGCTGTGGTGTCTGAAAACGCAACCCGCACACAAACAGCCAGCAAAATTCCGAAATACACGAAAAGCGTAACGGCAAGCCGTTTACGATCCGGGCCCCAGAGCAGCCAAAGGGTAAGTACGATAGGCCACGCATAATTTAAACTGAAAGCAAGCAGGCGAATATATGTAATCTCTATATTCCCTAGGGTGAGAGTCAGTATTGCCGCAATTAAAGCAAATGCCACACCGCCTAAAACATAAATCCGAGTGCCACGGCGAAAGTGCTGGTGTGAGGTAATCATCTGTGCCGAGGTAAACGAAACACCTTGCGAGCGAGCCTTTGAAGGTAACCAAGCGAATTCGATTTCCCTCGCCAGCTCCAGCGTTTGGCCGGTGGCTTGATCAGCACTGGTATCGGATACGGTTTTAGCCGAAGACGCTTCGCGCATCCAGCGGACAATTCGCCGTCTATACAAGAAAATCAACACAAAACCCATTGTCAGGGTCAGGCCGCCTGCCTGCATCAACACACTTGCGAACACACCAGTATTGAGGCGCAGTGTGGGCTTCAAGCTGTCCGATGCCGTTAAAGCGTTATATATTTTTTCCGCTTCTGAGCGATACCTTTTAGATTCTATGCTGTCTTCATCCTTGCCCGATAGGAGACGATGGATACGCCGATGAGCATTGGATAGGCGCATGTAAGCAGTAGCCAGTTCTAGGCTCAGACGGGGATTTTCAGGGTGGTTGGCTGCCAGTTGGCTACGTAGGCCCACTGCTTTTTCAAGTAGATTTACAGCCTCAGCATGTTCCTTAGAACTAAATTTGGTCGAATCGAAGTGCGGCCCTAAGCCCATAAAAGCAGATCCCAAGTCATGTTTCCAGGCATCGTCCGCAGGGTTTTCAACAAGGCCCTTGGATGCTGTGTTGACTGCATCCTCGTAGGCTTGCGTAGCCTTTTCCGACAGTTTAAATTTATTCTCCAAACGTCCTAATTCCAGTTTGACGAAAACTAGGCCGTGCCTATCGTCACTTGCCTGGGCAATTTCTTCAGCTCTCGCTAAGGCGTTTTCGAAATCCTGCGGACGTTGCGCCAGGCTGGCGATAACGATCCATGTCCAGAGATGTCCAGGGTCTAGCTCGACAGCCTTCCGATAAGCCGGGAGCGTTTTGGGGCCGGGCATAGGATTCATACCGGATGTACTGGAATACGCTGCTCCATTTAAGGTCAAACTTACAAAAGGCGATACCGCAAGTGGGCTACTTACCGGGAATGTCGTAGCTTGTAACGCTATCGGCAATTCGACCAGGGCAACGGAGTNNCGGCTGCTTGCAGATTTGGCATTTTGTTGTCCGCAAGCGCACGTTCCAGCATTTCTGCAAAAACATGGTCGATAGTTTCGGTTTCCCCGTGCTTAATCAAATCGCGCAGGGCGCTTGCCACGACTGGCATACGTTCCTGGCGGTCGGCTTCGGCGACTAGCGCATCGATCGCTTCGTCAAAACTTTTGACCACGTAATCGCGATGCGAAGCCGTCGATTCCAAGAAAAACGCATGTGTTACCAGCGGGTTTTCGAAGATGGGTGGCTGCATGACCCTGCTAAAGCGCTGTTTGGCCTCGGCTGCGAGTTGCTGAATTTCACTTTCTGCGGAAAAAGCAGGATTGCAAATAAACACCAGCAGCGTAGCAAGCACCCAAATACTGAAAACAAAAGGTGAGCCAGGTCTTGAAAGCAGGTTTTTTCGAGTACTAGACATTAAGAACATCATTAAAATTCCAGGTAAGTTATGGAATCTACACTCGAAAGTGCATCAGAATAATTATTCCAACTATATGGTTATTTAATCTTAATGTCTGTGAAAATTTTCACTTCCATGAGTGGCTGATGTGTGATCAGACCTAATTTGCTCCTAGTTGTGTAATTGCTAGATTTACCCATTTATCGATGTTCGAAGGAATTGGACTTTCCCCTTTATCATCACTATCATTTTTTTTGTCCCTGTACGCAGCGGAATCCTCTATCCATTGACCGATCCTCTGGGCTAACGTAATATCGCCTACTAGATTGTAGCGCCTGCGGTGCATCGAACCACCCGCCACCACGCAGCACTTTACCCTTGCCGCTCTCAACACCCTTTGGATTCCAGACATCACCAATCGGGAAACCTTCATCGTACCAATCGGATACCCACTCGGAAACGTTACCTGCCATGTTGTATATGCCGTAAGGACTCTTGCCGCTTTCATGGCTGTTAACAGGGGCAAGAGCCTCTGCGATGGGCTTGTCCGAATCCTTGCCGAAATTTGCAAGGTTGTCGGTCGGTTCGTTATCTCCCCATGGATAGGTACGGCTATCGGTTCCGTGCGCGGCTTTTTCCCATTCGGCTTCAGTGGGAAGCCTCTTGCCAGCCCAGTGGCAATAGGCCACTGCTTCATGCCAACTCACACCTACCACAGGTCGGTCGCCAAGCGTTGCGAGATCCACTTCGCCCCAATATTCCGGCTTCTCTTTCGACCCAGTCGCCTGCAAAAACCTGTCGTACATCAAAAAACTGACTTCGTATTTGTCCATGTAGTAGTTATCTACATAAATCTCTCTTTTTGGAGACCATTCATCATCTCCCATCAAGAATTTGCCCGCTGGAATCTGCAGGCCAAGCATGCCATCCTTGCCATTAATCTCTGTCGACGTTTTTACTATCACATCAGGTAGAAAAAAATAAATACCTGCGCCGACCATCATGGATAAAACCAGCCCACCAACGAAGTAATTGAGCAACCGACGCCGCTTCTCCTTGTTGATACGGTACACCGCATCAGCCACCTCGGCAGCCAAGTTACCATTCGACTCCAGTATCGTTACTGCTTTGAGATATGCTGGAAGCTTCATCAGTTGGGTGTCAGAAATTAGAACTGGCAGGACTTTACCCTTTGGATGGCTCCAGGTTTTTTGAGCGATCCCAAGCTCAGTGAGGGTATAACTTCCGTCATTTAGGGAGTTCAGACTTACCATGAAGATAAAAAGATTTGAATCCTCGATTGACTTACGGATATGACTGTCATATTCGTCGCCCTTTGGCAAATTAGAACGGTCAAAAAATACTTTGTGACGCTGAGCCAGTAGCGCTAGATAGATAGGTTCGACCTGAGTTCGATCTTTGGAAGAGTAGCTGAGGAAGATTTTCATTTTTCGAAAATATGCACTCCGGCGAATGAGAAAGCCAACTGTAAATCCGGTAATCCAAGCTGAGATACCATTGAATTCCAATATTAGCAGACTTATTACTCGGCTTTTCTTTAAAACCTTATGAGTTGTAATTTTTCCGAAAGCATTTTTGGTATCCCAAACCAAGCAATCGAAAAAATCTTAACGCGACAACTAATTCCTTCAATACCTCAGCCGACCTGCTACTCCCTTTTTACGCAAAGAGCATAAAATTTGGTAAGCAATATTAACATGATGTTGTGTTTTTTCTATACCGCATCAAATAGCAATCGTATTTTTTAAGCGCAATTGCCTCACTAGTCCTATCTATAACATGAAGCATGTAGTGTTCCCACAGTCTGGAGTTGGCCGGTCTCCACTGCGTTGGTTGATATGAGCCAATGTCCGGCATAGAGAATGAAGAAATTTATATTGGCTTGTTCATAACCAATTGATATATTTTAAATATCATTGACGTTATGGCATATTGAGGCGTAATAGTGTTTCTGAAAAAACGGCGCTAAGAGCTATAGGAATTAAATCCGCCCTTCATCAATAACATTGTAATCCGTGCACAAAGTGATACTCGCCTCAGATTTTACTATTTTGTGCAGATAGGATATGTGCATTTAAACAAAAACAAACTACAGATGCACTAATCAAGGGTGATCTACGCTTGTGCATCTAGGGCTTGATTCAAATACACAGCCTGTACGGTAGGTGAAAACAGTCAATAAGCGAGAGCATTAGGAAAAAATTTTCAAGTGCTATTCGTATTTATAAAACAAAAGCTTAGCGGTAGAATTTAACCTTAGCGACGTTTTTCTCAAGAGTCTATACGTTACGACCTCTGGTTCAAAGCCTTTCATTTTGGCGTTTTTTACGGTCACAAGGCCATTGTCTTTCGATATATGGGGGGAATCGTCTCGGGCTATTGTTTATCGAGTTTAAATGAGGCAAGCAAGGCGGGTAATAGAAAAAAACTACAGGCAAGAGAATATAACAGAGCAACAGATAATAATTTACCCATACCGCTGGTTCCAGGATGTGAAGAAAGCGATAACGAGCCAAAGGCAACAAGCATTGTTGCCGCGCTGAAAAGCACCGCTCGTGCCATGCTGGATTGTAGCGGGTCCTTCAGTCCTGCGCGTGCGTAAGACACAAAATATATGGCGTAGGAAACCCCAAGGCTCAACAGGAGTGGGAGGGCTATAATATTAGCAAAATTTAAAGGAAGCCCGATCAAGACCATGGTGGCCAATGTTAAGATTCCAGCAAGAAAGAGCGGAGCCATAAGAAGAGCCACATCACGCAAACGGCGCAGTATTAAAAAAGACAACAAAGCAATGGCTAGTAGCGCGTAGATTCCAGCATGGATAAAAGCTCCCGTTATGGTGTGCGCTGATTCTTGAATCGAAATCGGTGCGCCTGTCGCATCGGGAGCAATTTGCCTTACCGCATTCGTAAACGCGACGAGTGTTTTATAATCACGTGGATTGCCCTTGGGATAAACCTCAATCAAGGCCTGACCTTCCGGTGTAATCCAGTCGCGGCGTAAATCATCGGTGATTGCATCCGTTGTGATGCTTTCGGCACTCAGGCTTTGCTTGATGGCTTCCAGTTTTGTTTGCATGACAGTCACGAGGTTATCGTGCAATCGTTGTAAAAGAGCAGGGTCGTGTCGTTCAACAACAGCCGCCAGTGCTTTTGCCAGCCTGACAGCCGAAGGTGGTTGATTGGGGACTGAACGCGAACCTTCAACAAGTTTATGTAATAGCGCAAGAATCTCAGCATCGCTTGGCGGCGTTTGCGGTACGGTCACCGTCAAGGTCGGCGAAAAAATTATATTGGCATCGCT
>PMDM01000002.1 GCA_003155565.1 Methylococcaceae bacterium
GCGTGGTTTCTTTTTGCGGCGTTTCCTGCACCAGTCCGTACAATTCCGAAGTGGAAGCCTGATAAAAGCGCGCCGTTTTTTCCATACCCAGAAAGCGCATCGCTTCGAGTAAGCGCAAGGTGCCTATGCCGTCAACATCCGCAGTATATTCCGGAGATTCAAACGACACCGCAACATGGCTCATTGCGCCCAGGTTGTAGACTTCATCGGGTTTGGTCTCACTCAGTATGCGTGTCAAATTGGAACTGTCCGTTAAATCCCCGTAATGCAGGTAAAACTTTAGGTCATTAATATGCGGATCCTGATAGAAATGATCGACCCGTTGCGTGTTAAAAAGCGATGAACGCCTTTTGATACCATGGACTACATAACCTTTTGCCAGTAAAAACTCGGCCAGGTAAGAACCATCTTGTCCTGTTATGCCGGTTATCAACGCTGTTTTTTTACTCACATTCCTTCCATATTTAATAGATTTGTTCGCTTACTGTTTTGCCGGGTATATACGTTTGCACAACAGGTATCAAATCCCTTAAAAAAGATTTCAAACGCTGATCCGCAATTTCCATATCCTCAGCTGTTCCAACGTTAGTTACCAGTCTTATTAGAGAACCGTCAGTACGGTTCATAGTGATGGCATCATAAAATAAATACCATTTAACCAGATATTCATTGGTTATCGTCCGTCCCCGTTGTTGAAACCAGTAGTAAACCAGTTGCCTACTATCACCTTTTTCAATAATAGCACGATTGAGCTTAAGCGAATTGCCTTGAAGTTTGATATCCGGAAAGTCCCGTTGTCCAAACTGGGTAATTTGCCAACCATCACCGGGAAGGCATCCTTTGGGAGAATGCACCGAAACGCCTTCGCGTTGAGACTGGTAATAAGCGCTGTAAAAATTAGTGTTACTTCCGGATTCCGGCTGTGTATAGTTGATAATTACATAATCAGTTAATTTGAGTTCATTCAGAAAATATTGATCCATATACTCATTACGGCCTTGCCATTTTCCCAGGTGTAACGGAAAGCTCAGAAAAGCCTTGCGCGTAGGGATAATGTCTTCTCGTCCCTGTATATAGGATGACGCAATGGTGGTGCCGCAGAACATTAACAATAACAGGAATATCGATTTATTGAAGACTATTTCAGTGCTTGGCAGTTTTGGGTCACCTGACCATTCGCCGGGAATTAAAACTAATTCATTAAATGCCACTTTTCGTCCGCTGAGCCTGGAAAATAGCCACATTTCGATAAAGAGCAGGCCCATGCAAATCAAAAAGATAATCCAGCCTTCAAAATCATGCAAAAAGCCTTCCGCCATCTCTGTTCCCCAGTTATGCACGAGAACGCCTATGACACCGATGCGAAAGCTGTTCATAAAAATGGTCAACGGCGCTGAAGAAAGAAAAATCAGCGCTTTTTGCCAAAACGGCCCTCTAAACAAATAAGCGCACAAAAATGAAAGGCTAGCTAACGGAAACAAATAGCGGAGTCCGCTGCAAGCATCGACTACTTGTAATTTATAACCGCCCAGGGCAATGACGTTACCCTCAAGATAGACCATGATATTGCAGGAGCGGATAAACTCAACACCTAGCCACGATGAAATTAACTGCAATTTCGAAGATAGGTTATTCATTATAAATGACGGAAATGGCACCATGAAAACCAGAAATAGCAAAGGTATTGCACCGATCCGCAACCCTGGTAGGCCAAACGCAACCGTAAACATCCCTGTTACCGTAATAATGAAAGCATATTGTTCAACTATTTTTAAAGTCGCCAATCCGCCCAAAACAAACAAGATCAAGCCCACGATGACAATAATCAGTCCCGGCAGTGAGCCTTTGAATTGTTCAACAAAGTTTAACTGTCTCCGCCGAAGCCATAAAAAGTAAACACTGATAACAGGTATAAAAAAACCGTGGCTATATTCCTCTACGTTTATCCAAATAGTCACCATGTCGCTCAGACAGCTTTTAAATGTCAAGCCAAGCAATAACAGCGCAAAAATCCAGATAGACAAGATGGCTGTTGGTTTTCTCAACTGATTAAGTGAGTTGTCCTGGGAAAGCAAATTCATTTTTTATGTAAACTATTAAGGAAAGCAGAATTAATTATCTAATTGATTTAGAGTGTATTTAAATCCATTAAGGAATCTCTGGTGCGTTCCTTAAACCACCTCAAGTCGAACGGAAAATTGTTGATTACGTTCGTGGTTTGCTTGTCGACCCTTGAACTAAATCTACTTGCCCAATGTTTCCTCTGAGCGTTTATTAACCGAGGAAAGAGACCAAGCTTAAACATTTCTGACTACAATCAATCCCATAAGCCAAGTCGTTTCGGCATGACGGCATTAATTCAACTGTAGTGGGTTAACAATGACCTTAGCATGTCTTCGAACAATGGTCGGCAATTATGGTTATGGATTATTAAAGCTTGATGACATCGATAGCATGAATGGATTAATAGGCTTTATACGTTGAGAATCTGAAAACAGTTTGATTAGGGTGTACCTCATCAAGCTACTTGTCTTATTTCTGTTACATTTCATCCTTACAATTGTTTCCGAAACAGTTTGATCGCCCCAGAGCAAGGGCATGTACTAAATCCTAAGATAGAGAACCATTTTGAATCAATTACTTACATTTATTTTATTGTTTCTGGCATTCACAGTATCTGCTGTCGCCGACCTACAACCCACTGCACCACTCAAAAAACAACAAATCGATATCGTCGATTACTTGCTTGCCCCAGGTGATTTAGTTGAAATTTCGGTCTGGAAAGAAGAGGGTTTGCAGCAGCAGCAAATTTTAGTGGCACCGGATGGTAATGTTACCTTTCCATTCGCAGGCACTCTAATGGCAGCCGGCAAGACGATATCAGCACTTCAAGCAGCAGTTACCGAAAAAATGGCGGATTACATCGCCGATCCTGTGGTCAATATTAAACTGCTACAAAACAACGGTAATACTATTTTTGTTATCGGTAAGGTCAATAAACCCGGACAATATCCTGCCAACAGGCGTATTGATGTGTTGCAAGCGCTCAGTTTGGCGGGTGGGTTAACGGTTTATGCGGACGATGATGATATCAGTGTACTTCGGCGTGTGGGTAATCAAATAAAAGTCTTTCCTTTTGATTACGACGACGTGTTGAAAGGTAAGCATCTTGAGCAGAATATTATACTGGAAGCTGGCGATACCGTTACAGTGCCTTGATTCAGGGTTCTAATCCTCTGTAAATCAAGATGAAAAAGTGCTTTTTAGTATCGCTAACTCTCTGCGCATCGTTAACTTGCCAGGCTGAAGGTTATTATTTGAAACCTGTGTTTAGCGCTAATGAACGCTATCTTAGCAACCTCTTCATGCGCCAAGTTCCCCTGCAAGACAACTGGATAACGACGTTATCACCAGGAGTAAATTTCGGCATTCTCAATGAGAATGGAGATTTAAATTCAAATTTCACCTGGAATCATTTGTTTTACACTAATCAATCCGAACTTGATATTGATGAACAGCTTTTTAACGTGGCCTATCAACACAAAAACATAGAGCGTTTACAATGGGGATTTGATGGTTCTTATAACAACCGATCCTCGTTAAACACTGAAGGTACTGTAAATGGCCTGGTTTTTACTCAGGTAATGTCAAAACAGCTCAGTTTAGCACCTTCGGTTTCTTATAATGTAGACGAACTAAGCACTTTATCGCTTGACTATTCCTACAATAAAACAACTTATGAAAAGAATCGTAATTCCTTTCTTGCCAACTATGATTATCATCAGGTGTCAAGTACATTCAACCATCACTATACAGAATTCGACCAGATGAATGTGACACTTTCTAGTTCCCGTTATAATACGCAAGTACAAAATCTAACTACTTTCAATCATGTCGCCCAGCTAGGCTGGCAACACAGCTTCAGCGAGCAACTAGTTGCTTATGTATCAGGGGGTATGAATTATTCGCAGGCTGAATCGACGCAACAAATTCCCGCGCATTGTGTATTTGATCTTTCATTAGTTAACAGTCCCTGTTCTCCCTTTAGGCTTGAGCCAGCATCAGAAATCACCACCAAAAAATCCGGTTTTGGCAAAGTCTTTCGCGCATCCATACAAAAATCGTTTGAAAGAGGTTCCGTTTCACTTATTGGTTCACAAAACCAAACGCCTACCTCTCAAGGCCTGCAAACGCAGCAGCAGCTAGCTATCAACACCGCTTACACAATTAACGAACGCTGGAGTACAGGCCTATCGGCCAGCTATTCAAGCTATGAAGTAACCGGACAACAAATTGGCTCAAGTAATAGGACTCTATATTCAATCAGCCCTAACATCAGATGGAAATTGTCTCCTGAAATCAACGTGGGATTATCTTACAGCTTCGGTCAACAAAAATTCCAAGGTGGCAATCAGCCCAGTCAAGGCAACACTGTTGAACTACAATTTTCTTATCAACCCCAAATAAACCATCAGGTGAAATAGCGTGGAAAATCAAGCGCCCGACATTAATGATTATTTAAAAATAATCAAACGACGCAGCAAGTTTTTAATAATCCCGTTTGTCGTGATTTCAATTCTAAGTGTCGTGCTATCTGTGGTGCTGCCTTCGGTGTACCGTTCAATAGCAACGATCCTGATTGAAGAACAAGAGATTCCTCCCGAGCTGGTTCGCTCCACCGTCACTACGTTTGCAGATCAACGTATTCAGGNNNCTTACCTTTGACGATAAAAGTCCGGTGCTTGCACAAAAAGTAGCCAACGAACTAACCTCCCTATTCCTCAAGGAAAACATCAAATCGCGTACCGAGTCTGCGGAAAATGCAACGCTGTTTCTAAGTGAAGAGTCACGCCGTTTAAAAGAAAAAATTCAACAAATCCAAGGTCTATTGGCTACTTTTAAAGAAAAAAACCTGAATCAATTACCGCAGATCAGCCAGCTTAACCAACAGGAACTCACTAGCCTTAGTG